>NZ_CEZJXU010000213.1:0-4238 GCF_983023055.1 Dethiosulfatibacter sp.
TATGATGAGATTGTAATATGGGACAACAATTACACAGTTCTATATGCCAACAAGGCATGCGGCAGACATTATGGACTAACCCCAGACGAACTTATAGGCAAAACTCTTGATTATTTCACTGAGAAAGAAAAATACTGGACTCCGTCAAGCGTTCCCTATGTATACAAAGAGAAAAAATCAGTATTCCAGAATCAGAAAACATTGTTGGGCATAGATTTAGAGACGATTTCTGTACCAATACTGGATGAAGAAAACAATGTCAAATACATAGTACAAAGCTGTCGTGATGATTTCAGCTTCTTATCACAAAAACTTGCTCCTTTGGAATCAAGATATGATGATAAGTTTGATGAAGGCAAAGAATTGATTTGTAAAAGTCCAAATATGAAAAAGGTTGTGAAACTTGCAAACAAAATATCATCATATGACGTTCCCTGTATGATATTGGGTGAAACAGGAACAGGAAAAAGCCTTTTGGCTAAATACATACACAGCATAAGTACTCGAAGCAAACAACCTTTTGTGTGCATAAATATGGCAAGTATAAACCCTACACTCATAGAATCTGAGCTTTTCGGATTTATAAAGGGTTCATTCACTGGTGCAAATAACGACGGGAAGAAGGGACTTTTTGAAATGGCCAACGGTGGAACCTTGTTTCTTGATGAAATAGGAGAACTACCTATGGACCTTCAGGCCAAATTTCTTCATGTTATACAAGAAAAAGAGTTTACTCCCATAGGAAGTGTAACTCCAGTAAAACTGGATATTAGAATAATATGTGCTACAAACTGCGATCTGAAACAAATGATAGCAGTGCACAAGTTCAGGGAAGATTTGTATCACAGACTTAATGTATTCGAACTTAATATTCCACCTTTAAGAGAACGAATCCAGGACATTTTCATGCTGACCTCTCACTTTCTCAATATTTTCAACAAGAAATATTCTAGAAATTGTAGTTTCTCAGATAAAGCCATGGACCTTCTTCTGAAATACAACTGGAAGGGAAACATAAGAGAGCTATCAAATATTATAGAAAGAAGTATCCTAACTTCTGAAGAAGATAAGATGATCGCTACAAATCTTCCTCCTAGATTCTTCACTCTGGACAATATTTCATCCCATAAAACGGATCAAAGTCTATCAGATGCCCTTGAAGATGTGAAAAAAGATATGATAATGAATGCATATAAAGAACATAAAACCACAAGAAAAATTGCCGAAGTTCTTGATATAAGTCAATCTCAGGCATGTAGACTTATTCGTCAATATGTGGATAACGAATAATCAAATACACCAGTAAATATTAAAGCTTCCCATATATCATCGTGATATATTCGGAAGCTTTTTAATTAACAGAAAATTTCATCATTATATTTTTTTGATTTTCTTGCAATTGTCGCCTGACTAACTTCAAGAATTTTCGCTGCCTTGTAAGTACTTTTAACTCTATTCATGACTTTTGTAATCAACTCTCGTTCCACTATATACTTGGCATCTTTGAGAGGCATTATTTTATTTATTGTTATTTCTGCGTTGTCATCCTCAAAATTTCTATTTATAATATTCTTGATTACCGAATGCTTGGCATTGGAAACTACTAATAAATTTTCAAGTATTGTTTTCTTAAAAACACCATTTATTCTATTTGCCGAATCCCGAACTACAATAAATTTACATTCCGTATCCCTATTATTAAAACCATTATCCAGCAAGCAATAGTCTTTTGAACCAAATTGAAAAACACTCTTTTTTACATCTATTTTTTTTAGCATAAGCTCAAACAATATATCTTTATCAACAAGTAGAATACTGTCATCTTTGTCAACCTTAGCAATGATAATATCTATATTATTTTCAAATATACCCGTTGCATCATTAATTGAAATATCATGAAAAATTTCAACTACAGTATTCATGCAATAATCTATCATTGATTTAATCTCATTTATTGATATTTCATTTTTACATTTATATTTCATTAAATCATTCCTCATCAAATATTTGCCATGACATAAGTTTAATTAAACTTAAACTCCGCACTTTGAAAAATACCTAGGGTCATTTTTAAGTGCGAAGTTTAAGTCATGTTAGTTATTTATATTAGTTATTTACGCTTGTTATTGCTACCTCTTCATCTAACTCTTCTATTCCTGTTTTCTTTATTATATCTGCCCTTGTCATATTGCCGAAATCAGCAAACAGTTCTCTAAGGAATCCGTGATAGATTATTACAAGAATAACTACAAGGGGCAGTCCGGTCGAAAGAACTATGGATTTTATTGTATTTATATCTGTTCCTATAAATGATATAGCTATAGGAAGAGCTACAAGTACAAGACACCATATAAGCTTCAAGAATGGATTTGGCTCATCAGTAGCCTTAAGTTTCTTAGACACTGTAGACGATAAAGTAAATGAAGCTGCATCAAGAGTTGTAGCAAGGAACAATACTATAACAAAGAGATAAACAACCATAACTATCTTTGAAAGAGGAAGAGAATTTAATGTAGCAGTTGCAATATTTTCCCCTTGTCCAGTTGCCAACATGTTTGGTATGTCAATTATTCCCTTGATTTTAAGAGATTGTTGATATCCTCCAATTATTCCAAAGAATAAGAATAATCCTAAAGGACCACTTATTAGCATATTTGCAATAACTTCCTTGATTTTTCTTCCCTTTGAAATCTTTGCTACAAATAACCCAGTAAATGGTCCAAATGTAAGCCAGTAAACTAGGTAGAAAGCCGTCCATCCCTGAGGATATCCAGTTCTTGCTACTGGGTCTGTCCATAGACTCATTCTTAAATATTCCTGTGCCAATATTCCTGTTGAGTTTACCATTGAATCAATAATATATTGAGTAGGTCCAACAATGAAAATAAATCCAAGAAGCATCATGCAAAGATAAACATTTGAGTCGCTTATCCTTCTCATTCCTTTTTCAATTCCAACAAATGAACTGGCAGAATAAAGAAGTGCAACACCAAGAAGTACCATTGTTGTCAATGTAAAGCTCTGATTTATTCCAATAAGGTCTGCTAGAGTTGCTGAAATAGTTGATGCTGAAGTACCTGCAGTTATACTTATGGATCCAACTGCTGCAAATATAAATAAGAAGTCTACTACTTTTCCAAACACTCCTCTAACTGCCTTTTCACCAAGAGAATATTTACAAAGAACAGAGAATTTAAGCTCGCTGTCTCCCTTAATATAATAATGATAGGCAAATGGAAGTACAAACACACAGAGCAGTGCCCAAGCTGAAGGACCCCAGTCAAAGAATGTATATGCCATTGAAAGTTCATAGTTTACTGCCTCGCTTACTGCCACTCCGTTAAGTTGAGGAGCCGCATTGAAATGGTATCCCCACTCAAGAAAAGCCCAGTAAACTGTTCCAGCGCCGTTACCGCAGAAGAACATCATTGCTACCCAACTTAATGTAGAGTATTGAGGTTTTTCTTTACCAAGACGAATATCTCCATATTTTGACAAGGCAAGTATTACCAAAAATCCTAATACGAAAACTGTAAATAATTGCATTGTTGAACCAAAGGTGTTAGTAAGCATGCTAAGAACCGAATTTGCTGCAATCTTTCCCTGTTCAGGATACATAGTGAGATATCCTACAATCGAAATAATAAGTAGTACGCTTATACTCATAAGTAAAACTTCATATCTTTCAAAAAGATTAGAATTTTTATTATTTTTATTACTTTTATTCATTAATAATTCCTCCTATTATCATTCCATACCTGACATAAACATATCATGTCAGGTAATGGAATGTAAATTCTTATATTAAATAACTTCTTTGCTGTATAACTCTTTGATTTTATCGTCACTGTATCCTATACTTTTCAATACAGCTTCTGTATCCTGTCCAAGAAGAGGTGCTCCATGTTCAAGAACTGCTGGAGTTTTGCTAAGTTTCATAGGATTTCCTATTGCAAGGTGTTCTCCTACTCCTGGATCACTAAGTTCCTGCATCATGTCTCTAGCCTTAATCTGAGGATGTTCCATTACTTCTGGTATGTCGAATACTGGTGCATTAGGCACTTTAGCTGCTACAAATACATCTGCCAACTCGCTTCTTGTTCTCTTCGCAAAGAAATCCGAAACTATTTCAGTAAATGGTTCGTAGTTTGTACATCTTATTTCATTTTCTACGAATCTTGGGTCTTCAATAAGTTCAGGCATGTTTATAGCGTGGCAGAATTTTGGATATCCTGAAT
>NZ_CEZJXU010000214.1:0-4227 GCF_983023055.1 Dethiosulfatibacter sp.
ACGTATATGGTAGCGAGGATAGACAGGCAGTGCTGGCGAAGTCTAAGATCCTTTCAGAGGCTGAATTTTTCTATGATGGTAAACTTTCCATCGGATTCATCAGTCAAAAGGTTCTTGAAGACTACGATGTAGAGATGAAAAACATTGACGGCTTGGTTGAATCCTTAAGAGATATAAAAAATGTTGAAATTTCCTGTATATTAAAGGAAACAGGAGAAAACAGCACTAAAATAAGTTTAAGGTCCAAGGGTGAAGTTAATGTTTCTAAAATCAGCAAATTATTCAACGGAGGCGGACATTCAAAGGCTGCAGGATTCACGTTGAAAAACAATATATATGAGGCCAAGGATTTAGTGGTTGAAAAACTTAAGGAATTTTTAGAGGATTAGAATGAATGGAATAATAAATATTTTAAAACCTACGGGAATGACTTCTCATGATGTTGTATCAAGAATCAGAAGAATAATTTCTCAAAAAAAAGTAGGACATGCAGGTACACTTGATCCCAATGCTGCAGGAGTATTGATTATTTGTGCAGGCAAGGGTACAAAACTATCAGACTATCTTATGGCTTTTGACAAGGAATATGTATTTCACGTCAAGCTTGGTCTACTGACTGATACCTTTGATATTTATGGAAAAACACTTCATGTTGACGAAAATATGAAAGAGTTTTCTATTGAAGAAATAAGGAATGTATTGGACGGTTTTCTAGGAGAGTCTTACCAGACTCCACCAATGTATTCCGCTTTGAAGGTTAACGGTAAAAAACTTTATGAATATGCAAGAAGCAATATTGAGATAGAACGTAAAAAAAGAAGAATTTGCATAGACAGAATAGAACTGCTGGAATATGAGTTTCCCTATGTAAAAGTCAAGGTGAAAGTATCAAAAGGTACCTATATAAGGACTCTATGTTATGATATAGGTGAAAGACTTGGTACCTGTGGTACAATGGAGAATCTTGTGAGAACAGTTACAAAGACTCAGGCCATAGAAGATTCATACACCCTTGAGGAGATTGAAAATTTGTACAGACTGGGAGACTTAAGCTTTCTCAAGAAATATGATGAAGTGTTTAATCTTGATTCCATTATGTTTGATGACAACGATATTGACAAGCTTAAAAATGGAATAAAAGTAAAAACAAAAGACAGTAGTAGTTTGAAAGATATATTCTATATAAGAGATGCAAAAGGTGACATTCTTGGTATAGGAGAAAAATCAGATGAACATCTGATTAAAATAAAGAAACGATTGATCTAGGAGAAAACATGAAACATATTACAGCAGCAATTGGTAATTTTGATGGAATTCATATAGGACATGATGAAATAATCAGAAATTGCATAGAAATAGGCAATCATAATTCTCAGCAAAAAAAGATCATAACATTCGAGTATGAATTTGCAAATATATCCAACAATGCAAAAAGAATGAAAAAAATATATGGTAAAAATGGAAAGATAGGATCTTTGAGGAATTACAGTATTGACGACATTATCTTCTATTCTCTTGATGAGGATACTGCCAAAATGTCTCCTGAGGAATTTATTTCAGAAGTCCTTGTTGACAAGCTTCAGATAAAAAACATTGTGGTAGGTTTTAATTTTAGATTTGGATACAAGGCCATGGGAGATATTGGATTGTTGAAATATTTAAGTAAAAAATATGATTATAATGTTTATATCATTGACGCTATTAAGAAGGATGACATAGTTGTCAGTAGCTCTATTATAAGAACTATGATAGAAGATGGGGATATTGAAAGTGTTAACGGGCTTCTTATGGAAAGATATAGAATGGATATTAGAGACCATGACATAAATACAACACAAAGAAACATTATAGAGTTTGGAAATATGAATTTTGCATATCCACCAACCGGGGATTATCTTGTGTTTGTTAATGATGGATTTCAACATGTTAAGATTAAAAATACCGGTACTGAATTTCTCTTGGAAACTGAAAATGAAATGAATACCCATCTAATTGAATTCATTAAAAAGATTAATTGAAATAATCAAATAATCTAATTTACAAAACAATTAAAATGTGTTAAAATACTAGATGTTCCAATATCTATGTTCTTCGACACCTCGACGAATACATGGATATTGGTGAAAATAAAATTCGGAGGAAATACAATGGCATTAACTAAAGATGAAAAACAAGGCATAATAGCTGAGTACAGACTGAGTGATACTGATACAGGTTCACCGGAGGTACAAATAGCGGTATTGACAAATCAAATTAATCAGTTGACTGAGCACTTGAAAGTCAACAAAAAGGATCATCACTCAAGAAGAGGTCTGTTGAAAATGGTTGGTAAGAGAAGAGGTCTTTTAAAATACCTCACAAAGAAAGATATTGTAAGATACAGAAGCATCATAAGTAGACTTGGATTAAGAAGATAACAAGAGCGGGGTTCACCCGCTCTATTTTTTAATTAATATTAAGGGTTTCATACCCTAAAGTACTTATATAAAAGGAGGAAAATATGGAGAATATTTTTGTATATGAACTTGCTGGACGCAAACTTAAACTGACATTTAACAAACTGGCAGGTCTTGCAAATGCAGCTTGTCTTGTAGAATATGGAGAAACTGCAGTTCTTGCTGTTGCAACAGCTTCAAAGGAACCAAGAGAAGGTATAGATTTCTTCCCATTGGGAGTTTTTTATGAAGAAAAAATGTATTCTGTAGGAAAAATTCCTGGAGGATTCATTAAAAGAGAAGGAAGACCGAGCGAAAAAGCAACTTTGACTTCAAGACTTATAGACAGACCCTTGAGACCGCTTTTCCCTAAAGGTTTTAGAAACGATGTACAGATTGTAACTACAGTAATGTCTGTAGACCAGGATTGTTCACCAGAAATTACAGCCATGATAGGATCTTCTGCTGCACTTACAATTTCCAACATTCCATTTGACGGTCCTACAGGAGCGGTTAATGTTGGACTAATAGACGGCGAGTATATTGTAAATCCAAATACGGAACAAAGAGAGTTATCACAACTTGACCTTACTGTGTCTGGTACAAAAGATGCAATTATGATGGTTGAAGCAGCAGCAAATATCCTGCCTGAAAAGGTAGTTCTTGAAGCGATACTTTTTGCTCATGAAGAAATCAAGAAAATATGTGATTTTATAGAAAGTATAAGAAATGAGATAGGCAAGGAAAAACTTGATATCAAAATGTTCAAGCCTCTTGAAGAAATCGAGAAGGAAATAATTGAATATTCTGACAGCAAGTTTGAAGAAGCCTTAATAATAGAAGATAATATAGAAAGACAAGAAAAATTTGACCAAATTAAAAAAGAGACTACTGAAGTGTTTGGAGAAAAATATCCTGACAATAAAAAAGATGTTTCTGAAGTACTGTATGGTCTTGTTAAGAATAAAATCAGGAAAAACATCCTTAAGAATGGAATAAGACCTGACAATAGAAAGATTGATCAAATAAGAACTATAACATGTGAGGTTGGAGTACTTCCAAGAACTCATGGTACAGGACTTTTCACAAGAGGACAAACACAGGTCATGACTGTTGCAACACTTGGTGTTAACAGTGATATGCAGATTGTCGATGGTATTTCAGAGGAAGAAAATAAGACCTATATGCATCACTATAATTTCCCTGGATACAGTGTTGGTGAGACTTCACCATTAAGAGGACCAGGACGAAGAGAAATTGGACACGGAGCACTTGCTGAGAGAGCACTTATTCCAGTTCTTCCAGATAAGGAAAGTTTCCCTTATACCATTAGACTTGTATCAGAAGTTTTAGCATCAAATGGATCAACTTCACAGGCCAGTGTATGTGGAAGTTCAATGTCACTAATGGATTCAGGAGTACCTATCAAGGCTCCAGTTGCTGGAATAGCAATGGGACTTATGAAAGAGGGCGAAGATGTAGCTGTATTGACAGATATTCAAGGGCTTGAAGATTTTCTTGGTGACATGGACTTTAAAGTTGCCGGAACTGAAGCAGGAATAACAGCAATGCAGATGGATATAAAGGTTCATGGAATCGACAAGGAAGTTCTTACTAAGGCATTGGAACAGGCAAGAATAGGAAGACTATTTATACTTGGAAAGATGAACAGCTGTATAGACAAGCCTAGAGAAGAAGTTTCAAAATATGCACCAAAGATTATTTACATGAAGGTGGATCCGGACAAGATCAGAGAGATCATAGGACCTGGTGGAAGAGTAATTAACAAAAT
>NZ_CEZJXU010000215.1:0-4205 GCF_983023055.1 Dethiosulfatibacter sp.
ATTTTGCCCCCGCTTCAATATTTCTGAATTTATAAAGCAAATCCCTGGGTACTTCAAGAGTTACAATCAAGGTTCTGTCAAGAGACTTTGAATTCAAGACTTTCACTACCTTTACGTCACCAAGATAATTTCCTTCCCTGTCAAGACCTCTTACCATCTGACCCTTTTCAGGAACAGGAAGCAATTCATAGGGAATACTCATATGGAGATAATCCTCGGATTTTGACCCGTCAACCAGCATGATGGCAAGACCTGGACATTTCCCAAGACATACACCGCAGCCTACACATTTTTCAGAAGACACTACTGGAAGATTGTTGATATCATCACCCATGTATATGGCATTGAACCTGCAGGATGTAACACAGGGGTTGCAGGGAATTTTCTGGAAACATTCAATAACTGCTACAGGTCCATTGTTTATAGTTTCAATTGAAGGAAATATATTCGAAATTTGATCTTTGGTTGCTACTCCATTAATTTCAAGCATTGTCACGTCTCCTTTCAATTTGATCTACTCCATCCCTTATATGCTTTCCTAAAGGTCCGGCTCTCAAGCTGTCAAGCTGGCCCTTGTAGTCAGTTAAGAGTTCATCATAGTTTTCATTTATTCTTCCGATTTTTTTTGCTGCATGGAGACCTGCCAGATATCCTTCAACCATGGCAGCGCTTGCTTCTTCTATGCCACTGCTGTCTCCAGCTGTGAAAATATTTTCAACAGTTGTTTCATAGTTGTCGTATCTCATTGGTACAAATCCGCTCAAGCTTGATACATATTTCATTTCGCAGCCAACCATGGACAGAAGTTCGTTTAGAGGTGAAAGTCCAACAGATATGCACATTACATCTACATCAAGTTCTTTCTCCGTGCCTTCAATAGGATTCCATTTCTCATTCAGTTTGCAAATAACAGCTTTTTCAAGAAAGTCATTACCCTTAGCTTCAACCACTGTATGTCTTGTCATAATAGGTATTCCCATTCTTCTGATTTTCGAAGCATGGACATGGTATCCTCCGATTTTTGGAGCTGCATCTATTATGGCTTCTACCTTGACTCCAGCCTGTATAAGCTGGTAGCTTACTATAAGTCCTATATTTCCGGCACCTACCATTAGTACCTTATTCCCAGGTCTAACACCATAGACATTCATTAAAGTTTGAACAGCACCTGCACCGTAAATTCCAGGAAGGTCATTGTTCTTGAATGCAAGGAATTTTTCGGATGCACCTGTTGCAACAATTACTGCATCAGGCTTGATTTTATAATACTTCGATTCATCCTCCATAAGGGTTATCATTCCGTCTTCATAGAGTCCAACTACATTGGTGTTTCTAATGATTTCAATATTTTTCTTGTATGATTCAAGCTTCTTAAATAAAATACCCGTTATATCAATACCTCTGGTGGATGCATATTGCTTTTCAGATCCAAAAAACATATGGGTCTGTTTAACAAGCTGTCCACCAAGGTTGTTGTTTCTTTCAATGATTGTTACCTTTGCTCCGGAAGAAGCTGCGCTGATTGCAGCACAAAGACCGGCAGGACCTGCTCCTACAATTGCTATTTCAGTTTTTTTCATTCCAGTCCTCCTTTGCCTTTTTGTGTTTCAACTATCATTCCCTCTTCAAGTTGAGTAACACAGGTCTTTATATTTGACTTTCCATTTACAACCATAAGACAGGAGGAGCAGTTTCCAATTGCACAATAAAAACCTCTTGGCCTTTGCTTGAAAATGCTTTCACCCAGAACCTTTACATTAGCTGCATGAAGTGCCGCCGCTACAGTTTCACTTTCATACCCTTCCATCTCTTTACCGTCGAATTTAAACTTTATTTTTTTACCTCTTTCAAATTTTAAAATAGGATGTTCTTCTATTCTCATGGTTGCCTCCTGTATGCAAAGATGATTGTTTTTTACTCAATATCTACTTATATATAAGTATAGCAGATACATGTTCACAATTCAACGAGGTGAAGGGAGGGTATAAAAAAATCCCAACACCTGATTAGGTTGTTGGAATTTTCAAATCAATATGTCTTTCTTATAACATAAACAAAGCTAAAACTGCCGTACCAAGAATAATTCTATACCATCCAAATGCAGCAAAATCATGTTTCTTTATATAATTTAGAAGGAATTTTATAGCAATAATGGACACGATAAAAGCAACAATCATACCACCAACCAAAATATATATCTCTATTCCCGAAAATCCTCTCTGGAATTTAACAATCTTTAATAAACTTGCTCCAAGCATTGTAGGTACAGCAAGAAAAAAAGTAAATTCTGCTGCTGCAGTACGGGAAACCCCCATCATAAGTGCTCCTATAATTGTTGCTCCAGATCTTGATGTACCAGGTACCATGGCGAGAACTTGGAACAAACCAATAATTATAGCTGTCTTATATGGGATTTTACTTGCGATGTCAACCTTAAGAGTTCTATTTTTATTCTTTTTTTCTATGAGTATGAACCAAATACCATAGAAGATTAGCATAGTTGCTATAACTACTGGGGTGTAGAAATGGGACTCGATATAGTCATCAAATGACAAACCCAAAATGATTGAAGGAATTAATGCAACCATAACCTTCAACCACATTTTAATTATATCCATGTTTATTGAAAAATTTTGCTTATCGGTTTTATGAATAAATGGCCACATTTGGGACCATTGTAAAACGATAACGGACAAAATTGCACCAAATTGTATGACTACAAAGAACATCTCTTTAAAATCAGGTAGCATATTTAAAGGAACAAAAGCATCAAACAACAACATATGCCCCGTACTGCTTATTGGCAGCCATTCCGTTATTCCTTCAATTATTCCAAGTAAAATAACTTTTAATATTTCAATCATATCATTACACCTCCAGAGATCCTTGGAAGTAATAGCAAGGGTACGCATTTTTGATCATAGGTTACATCGATTCCATTGAGTATGTTTTCAATTACATTCATTTTAAATCTCCTGGATAATTATTTTAATTTTGTTCTTTAATAATCTTTCTATATTCAAAGTAGATCACCAATTTTAATATAATGTATGCTAAAAAGTAGCATAAGAATACATATGTAATTAAATACAGTGTATTTGTAACGAGATACTATCATGCAAAAATCTTAATGTCAAGGATTCAAGGGGACTAATAATGGATCCTTCAGATGGGTGGAAAAGGAATACAATCATTGATATTATTCCGATATCGGTATAGTATTAAAGAGAGGTGTTAATATGTCGTATTTAAGTGTTAAGGAAGTCAGTGAAAAATGGGGTATAAGTGACCGAAGAGTAAGGGTTTTGTGTACGGAAGGAAGAATAGAGGGAGCAATTAAGATAGGACGTAGCTGGTCGATTCCGGAAGAATCAGTCAAGCCAATTGATGGAAGAGAAGTGCAAAATAGCAAATATCTAGGAATTGATTATGACTTTACAAGAATCGATAATCTGAAAATGAAGATAAACAATTACAGACCCTTCCCTTCAAATACAGCTAAATCTCTTCATGATAAACTGATTGTAGAATGGACATATAACAGTAATGCCATAGAAGGCAATACACTGACAATGTCTGAAACCAAGGTTGTCTTGGAGGGCATAACAATCGGCGGGAAAAGTGTTGTTGAACATCTGGAAACAATTAACCATAGAGAAGCAATTCTTTTTATTGAAGAATTAATAAGCAACAAGGAAGAATTGACTGAGTGGAACATAAAAAATATCCATGCATTAATTCTAAAGGAAATAGATAATAAAAATTCTGGAAGATATAGAAATGAAAATGTGTTAATTAGTGGTGCAAAGCATATACCACCAAAACATTTTGAACTTGATCATTTTATGCAAAAACTGATCAGAGAATATGAAAAAGAGTGGAAGGCATACCATCCCGTAGTAAAGGCATCGTTACTCCATGGAGAGTTTGTAAAAATACATCCATTTATTGATGGGAACGGTAGAACAGCTCGTCTACTTTTGAATTTTGAACTGATGAAACATGGTTACACACCAATAATAATAAAAAATGAACGTCGAGCAGATTATTATGATGCACTGGATCTGGCGCATACTACAATGAACTATGGACCATTCCTTAAGCTTGTTTCAGAGTTTGTTGTGGAGTCAGAAGAGTTATGGGTTACGATATTAGAGTAGAGAATACTACGTTATCTATCATTGTTTTGGAGCAAAATCCAAATT
>NZ_CEZJXU010000216.1:0-4188 GCF_983023055.1 Dethiosulfatibacter sp.
GTTGAAATAATTTAGTATACTAAACCTCAATAATTATGAAGTAAATAATAGTTGATAAACGGGATTTATTTGTATATACTTCATATTAACACTACTAAGATAACAACCAAGGAGTATGAAATGAACTATAAAGAAGCATTACAATACATACACTCAACATATAAATTCGGGTCAAAGCTTGGCCTTGAAAACATAACATATCTGCTGAATCTTTTGGGAAACCCACAGAAGGACCTTAAATGTATCCATGTGGCAGGAACCAACGGAAAGGGATCAACCTGTACAATGCTTTCCTATATACTTACAGATGCTGGATTTAAGACAGGACTATTTACTTCACCTTATCTTGAAGATTTCAGGGAAAGAATACAGATTGACAACGAACTAATGGAAGAGGACGAACTTGTAAATTCTGTTTCCATAGTTAAAGCTGCTATCGAAATAATGATTAAAGACGGAAGAAACCATCCGACTGAATTTGAAATAGTGACTGCAATAGCTTTCTATTACTTCAACCTTAAGCAGGTTGATCTTGTAGTTCTTGAAGTTGGAATGGGCGGAAGGCTGGATGCAACAAATGTAATCCAAAAGCCTGAAGTTGTAGTAATCACCAGTATAAGCAAGGACCACAGCGAATATCTGGGTGATACTGTTGAACTAATCGCCTACGAGAAGGCTTCAATAATCAAGAAGGGCTGCCAGGTTGTTGTATATCCACAAAAAGGATCAGTTTACAATGTAATAAGAGAAATAGCCTTTAATAATATTTCCAGAATCCACCAGGTTGACAAAAACCATATAGAAATTCTTGCTTTCGGTCCTGAAGGACAGAAACTCAAATACCTAAATCCGGAAACAAATACGGGCATAGATGAATTCGACCTGAGCCTCATTGGAGCGCACCAGTCCATTAACTCGCTGACTGTACTAAAGACTTTGGAGATACTCATAAACAAAGGCTATAATATATCAAAAGAAAATATCCTCAACGGAATGAAAACCGTGAAATTCATGGGAAGGATGGAAATTCTGTCAAGAAATCCAATGATAATAATAGACGGAGCACATAACCCGGATGGAATAGCTAATCTCAGCTCAAACATAAGGGATTATTTCTCAGGATATAATGTCCATCTTTTCTTCGGAATGCTTGCTGACAAGGACATCTCATCTTCAATAAAGATGCTCATGCCCTACTGCAAAAGCGCTGTTACCTTAACTCCAAACAATTCCAGGGCTCAAAAAGCTGAAGATACAGCAGAAATGTTCAGAAGCCTGACAGACATGGAAGTAACATCCTGTGACGACATTGAAGGATCTACAGAATTAATAAAAACAGGTGAAAATGATGTAAACATCTTCTGTGGCTCTCTGTACATGATTGGAGATGCAAGAAGAGCAATAAATGAATACTTGAATAAATAAACAATTCAAAAATCATAGGAATACAAAACAATCAGTAAATCCGCAAGAATCTAAAAAATTCATGCGGATTCTTCTTTATAGAAATATAAAAGTTTGTTCTTTGTTTAAATCCTGTATTATAATATATGTAAACAAATTTAAATGCTTAATATAATTTTATTAGCAACCCACATTCTTAGTCTAACTCAAGGAGGCTTATATGCATAATAAAAGCATTGAAGAAATAACATCTGAATATAAAACCGATATTGGTTCAGGACTGTCGTCATCAGAAGTTGAAAAACGATTAGGAGAATACGGTAAAAACAGACTTAAGGAAGGAAAGACACAGAGCTTCATGGAGCTCTTCATCAACCAGTTCAAGAGCATCCTCATAATCATACTTCTACTGGCAGCACTGGTTTCAGCAATAATCGGCGAATTTACCGAAGGAATAGTAATAATGATAATAGTAGTGCTGAACTCCCTCGTAGGTGCCAAGCAGGAAAAAAGCGCAGGAGATGCAGTAAAGGCACTTAGAAACATGACATCGCCAAACGCCCGTGTAATAAGGGACGGCAAAACCATTGAAATAGAATCACAGCTTCTTGTACCTGGAGACATAATAGAGCTTGAAGCTGGAAACTTTGTCCCTGCTGACATAAGGCTTGTTGAAGCTGTTAACCTTAAGATTGAAGAATCCGCCCTGACAGGTGAATCCGTGGCAGTTGAAAAGGACTGTTCCGCAGTTCTCAATGAAAATGCTCCTGTTGCAGAACGAATAAATTCAGCCTTCATGAGCACAATAGTAACTTATGGACGTGCAAAAGGAATAGTTGCCAAAACCGGAATGGATACTGAAATGGGCAAGATAGCAGAGATGCTCGACGAAAAGGACGAGCAGACTCCCCTTCAGAAAAAACTAAACTCCCTTGGCAGCAAGCTTGGAATCACCTGTCTTGTTGTATGTGTCATCATATTCGCACTTGGCTTTTATAGAAAAATGGATCTTATGGAAATATTCATGGTTTCAATCAGTCTTGCAGTAGCTGCAGTTCCAGAAGGACTTCCCGCCATTGTAACCGTAATACTGGCCCTTGGAATGAAAAAAATGGTGATCAAGAATGTACTTGTTAAAAACCTGGGCTCTGTTGAAACTCTTGGAAGCACAACTGTAATATGCTCCGACAAAACTGGAACATTGACACAAAATAAAATGACAGTTACAAAGGTCTTCAACGGTTCAGAAGAATTTGACGTTTCAGGAACAGGCTACGGCCTTGAAGGAATAATAGAAGGAGAATACAAGTCAGAAAGCTTCAGGAACATGCTTCTGGCTGGAATTCTCTGTAACGACTCAAAACTTGACAAGGAAAATGCATCCGTACTTGGAGATCCTACAGAAGGAGCACTCCTGGTAATGGGAGAAAAGGGAGGACTTAACCACGAAGAGACAATCTCAACCTATCCAAGGTTGAAGGAATTCCCTTTCGATTCTGAAAGAAAGATGATGAGTACAGTCCACAATATAGATGGAGAAACCTTGATGTTAACAAAGGGAGCGCCAGATTCAATCTTCAAAGCTTGTACAAAAATTGAAATTAATGGTGAATTACAGGACATATCGGACCATATGGACAAGCTTAATGAAATATACATGAGATGGGCTGGAGACGCTCTTAGGGTTCTATGCTACGCCTGCAAGGAAGTTTCTGAAAACGCAGAACCAACTGCTGAAGAACACGATATGATTCTTTGCGGATTATCGGGTATGATCGATCCTCCTCGAGAAGAGGCAAAAGAAGCAATTGCAACCTGCAAATCCGCAGGAATAAGGGTGATAATGATTACTGGAGACCATGCAGTGACAGCATCTGCAATTGGTCGTGACATAGGACTGCTAAATGGTGATGAAACAGCCGTCACTGGAACGGAAATAGATGAAATTAGCGATAATGACTTCAGCGACACAGTGGGGAAAATCAACGTGTTTTCAAGGGTATCGCCACAGCACAAGGTGAAAATAGTAGATGCATTAAGAAACCTTAACCAGATTGTAGCCATGACAGGCGACGGCGTAAACGACGCACCTTCCCTTAAAAGGGCCGACATAGGAATAGCAATGGGAATTACAGGCACCGATGTTTCCAAGGAAGCTGCAGACATGATACTTACAGACGACAACTTCTCCTCAATTGTTGGAGCTGTTAAAGAAGGTCGTGTAATATTCAGCAATATAAGAAAATTCGTAAGCTTCCTTATATCATGCAATATAGGTGAAATACTTCTTATATTCATAGCAATGCTTATGGGCTGGGGCTCACCCCTTGCTCCAATACAGCTTCTCTGGGTAAACTTAATAACAGATTCACTTCCCGCCTTTGCATTGGGAATGGAGCCTGAAGAAGACGATGTTATGAGCTTCAACCCAAGAGAGCCTAAGGCACCTATAATAGACAAAAAAATGGGTACCAGTATATTGTTTCAGTCTGTAGGACTAGCTACTGCTGCACTGATTTCTTTCAAAATTGGCGATAATATAGGTGAAGGGTACGGAAGTACCTTCGCCTTCATTACTTTAATAAGCGGCGAACTCTTAAGAGCTTTTTCTGGAAGATCTGAAAACAAGTCAATATTCAAAACTGGTTTCTTTGGTAATAAATTCTTGAATTATGCTGTTGGAGGTTCCTATTTGTTAACTTTCTTAATAATTGAGCTTCCATTCATGAGAAACATATTTGATATACATGTTTTAACAATGAATCAGCTGTTCACAGCATTTGC
>NZ_CEZJXU010000217.1:0-4183 GCF_983023055.1 Dethiosulfatibacter sp.
GGAACATATTCAAATATGTATTTGTAAGCCGACTCCATTGATTCTGTTAAAATTCCACCCTCACCTGAACACATTGCAGTCTCCGCAAGAGCAGAACCTTTTGCCATAGATATTTTCATTTCTCTAGACAATGCACCAAAAGACATATGGGTTATATAAACCGGATGCTCAATTACCATAGGATATTTAGCTTTTTTTCCAATAATGGTTGTAGTATTGACCTGATCATTATCGTCTAATGGCAATTTATACAGTTGAGCGCCTAAAAATAAAATATCATCCCACGAAACTACAGGCAATCTTGTTTTCATTGGCTCAGATACATACTTACCAGTTTTTGCCATAGTATGAATTGTTTTCATATGAGGCTCCATACTGTCATCATCTCTCTCAAATCCACTTGGATATGATAAATCTCTTTCTATAGAAGGATCAATTATTTCATTACTTGATTCAGCAATATTATCAATTTCTTTTTCTATTTCACTTGGAGGCGTATACTCCTTAAAGTATATCTTGGCAGCATTGCAAACAGGACATCTATATCCTTCCGCCAATTCTTCGAATAAAACACCTTCTTTGTTTTCATCATAAATATATTCACAAACATCGCACTGATATTTCATAATCTTACTCCTTTGCTCATAGTAAAAAGTCTTCTGGTTCATAGAAATTCTGTCCACTTTGACACCCGGGGCATTTATTCGGAGGTTCTTTACCCTCGTGAACATAACCACATGTAAGACATTTCCATTTTATATTAATATCTCTTTTAAATACGCTATCAGTCTCTAAAAGATTAGCTAGTTTATCAAGTCTTTCCTTGTGCAATACTTCAATCTTTGTAATCTGTTGAAAAAGCCTGGCTGTATTGAGTTTCCCATCCGCCATAGCATCCTGATATAATTTAGGATAAATATTGGTAGATTCATCTTCCTCATCAATGACTGCAGTTTTTAAGTTTTCTAAAGTATCCCCTCTAAGGTTCAATATCCTCATAAATTCTCTGAAGTGAGAAAGCTCATTGAAAGCTATTTCTTCCAATACCTTCGCATAATAATGCAACCCCTGCTCTCTAGCAATTTCCGCAAAGATTTCATATCTACATCTTGCATATGCTTCATTTTTCATCACTTCTAGTATCTCTTTATCATCTAACATCATACGCCCTCCACTTATTCTGATTTTTCTCTTCTTTCTATAACTAATTGACAGATAAGCTCATCTGTTTATTGATTGTACTAAAATAAATTATATCATCAAATTGTTGATAGGTGTAAATACATTAGTATTGACACCTCTTTTCTTTAGGTATACACTTAGGTTAACATAATAAATGAACCTATACTTTTAACGTTGCACAATACAACAAAAAAAGAAGGAGATGAATTTATGTCAAAAGTAGCAAAAACATCAGAAAATATGAAAAAATGTAT
Source organism: Dethiosulfatibacter sp. (assembly GCF_983023055.1). NCBI lineage: Bacteria > Bacillati > Bacillota > Tissierellia > Dethiosulfatibacter > Dethiosulfatibacter sp. The sequence goes on from NZ_CEZJXU010000217.1 coordinate 1,437, forward strand.
CTGCATGAAGTGCCCGAGCTACACATTTTATTGCAAGATGAAATCCATGCCTGGAAATATGATTCTTATGATGGGTGACAAGGATAAGATTCACGCAGAAGGTATGTTCTGCGCCTACGAAAAAAGCCATTGCATCAAAGAAGAAAAAGGTTGTATCTGTAGTACTTGTGAACTTTTCAAGGAAAATGAATTGGGCAAAGGCTATTTCTGTACTGCAACCGACGGTAAGTAAATCAATTTGGAATTATTAAAAAACCGCTCCAGTCCATTAATCATAAAAAGGAATAGAGCGGTTATCTTTTATTTTCCTATACGGTACATCTCAAATTAAATGATATCTTTATTACAAACAAATTGATTTTTGCCATTATTTTTAGCATAATACAACTTTGTATCCACTTTTTGAATTAATTCTTCTATTTTGAAATTATTAAATTCCATTATATCGTCGCTATATTCATCCTCTACAAATCCAATTGCATTTACAGGACATACTGCTCCGCAATGACCGCAGAATATGCAGTTTCTCATATCATCAATAACTGCCTTACCTTCACTTATATTAATCAATCTCGTCATTTAAATTCTCCCTATTTACAATTAATTATTTTATATACCAGTATCTCTTGTAGAAATATCTTTAACTTTTCTATATTATAATGTATACCTATCTTACTTCATTGTATGACAAAACCGTGGAAATATCACGATAAAACTGATTAAAAACGTGATGTTTTCACGGTTTTGTCAAAAAACTATTCCCAAAGCATTCTTATATCAATCACTTAATCTGCTAAATGGCATTGCTTGTCCTGAAAATAATCTCACAATAATTTTATTGATATTCAATACAACAAATTCATGATACTATATTCTTAACAACTTCAATCACAAGGAGAAAAAATAATGGAAATTTTTGATTTAATGAATTTGGAAGCTACAGGTTACGAGAATAGAAAAACAAATGTTTTTTTTCAAAATGATTTGTTTAAAACAAGAGTTATTGTTCTAGAGCCAGAACAAAAAATACCACAGTGCCAAATGGATTCTTTCGTCATGTTTTATGTTGTTAAAGGTCAAGTATTATTAAAGAAAAATGATGAATCATCCATACTTAAAGAAAATCAGGTCTTCATTACTGAACCAGCATTAGTATCTATGGAAACAAGCACAGGTGCAAGGCTTATGGGGGTTCAAATCAAAACTAGAGAATAGGATGGTGATTCGAATGACAACCATAATTACTATTTATGGTTTGTTGATATTATGCCTTGGGGTATCTCTTGTAAAAGACAGGCAAAAAACAAAGAAGGCTTTTCTTGTTGCAAAAAAGACATTATTAAAGACAGCTCCAAACCTTTTGTCGGTACTGGGAATTGTTGGTTTAACATTGGGCATTTTAACTCCAGAAACCATATCAAAGCTTGTTGGATCTGAGGCAGGATTCATTGCAACAATTATGGCTGCGATTATTGGTTCTATTACTCTGATACCTTCTTTGGTTGCCTTTCCATTAGCAGGCTCTTTATTGCGTTCCGGTTCAACTGTGATGACTATATCAGCATTTATCACTACTCTTGTTATGGTAGGTGTTGTGACTGCACCTATGGAGATTAAAGCTTTAGGTAAGAACTTCACATTGCTACGCAACGGTCTAGGATTCATTGCCGCCTTGGTTATCGCCGGGATTATGGGGGTGATATTGTAATGGAACTTCTTAAAAAGTTTAAAGTTCCAATCATAATTTTTTTGATTTTTGTCGGATTAGCCATTTTCTCACCTTATACAGCAAAGCGTTCCTCTCTTATTACATTGGATTATTTCAAAGAAATGATATTTATAATACCACCTGTTTTTATCCTGATGGGATTATTAGAGGTCTGGATACCAAAAGATAAAATCAAAAAATGGTTAGGACGAGGATCGGGAATCAAAGGTATACTACTCTCATTATTACTTGGAACCCTACCGACAGGACCATTATATGTAGCTTTCCCTATGGCGGCTTCTCTTCTTAAAAAAGGTGCACATGTCAGTAATATGGTTATATTTCTCGGCTCCTGGGCGGCTTTAAAAATTCCACAGCTCATGGTGGAAATCAAATTTTTGGGAGTAGCCTTTGCATCGCTAAGATTTATATTAACTCTAGTTGCACTTATTTTAGTGGGTATACTAATGGAGTTTCTGCTTCGCATAAAACCTGATATCAATTAATGAAAATTTGAATTATAATAAAAAACAATCTCCGCAACCGTTGATAACAAAGGACTGCGGAGCTTCAATTATTTCAACACATTATGCATTCGACAAGCACTATTGATATATTATTCCGTTTTTAATTCTAATTGAAATGAAATTGAGATTATATCTCCAGCCGAAAGTTCTTCTTTTTTTCTTATATCTGACTTGAGCGCTATGAAAAAATCGCCACCTTTCTTCGTCATGAGCTTAGTTTTCCATGATGTGTTACCTACTTGTGCTATAATTGGATACATTCCCCATGTTCCTCTTTGGTTTTTTAGATCACTTGTGTATTTTTTAGGTACTGCAACATAGTACCACCCAGAAGGTCCTGGAAACATTTGTATAGTTCCCTTAAAAGAAATATGCCATTTCATATTCATATTTAAAACCTCTTTCTTTTTCATAATATTCTCACAGTCAGAGCAATATTTTTAATCGACAAAATAACGACTTCTTCGGCCTAAAAGGTTCAAACCCTTGAGACTTGAACCTTTTTCAATGAA
>NZ_CEZJXU010000218.1:0-4164 GCF_983023055.1 Dethiosulfatibacter sp.
CACATATACCTAGTGAAAGGAGGTGATAACATGGCAATAGTATCTACTGAACTTGAAGGCAAGGTAACACTTGTACTGAACAATGGCGTTGACGGAGACGGCAACACCCTTACAAAAAACAAGTCGTATTCAAAGCTTAAACCTGCAGCAACAGACGAAGACATCTATTCCGTAGCATCAGGAATGGTATCTCTACAGGAAAAACCTGTAATCGCTGTAAGAAAAAGCGAAGAATACGATCTTGTAGACCAGGTGTAATGAATTATTAAATCCATGAAAAGGAGGTGATTAAATGGCTACTAAACTGACTATGCGTTTTAAGAATACTGCGGACAATAGCGCAAGCTATTCCATAGACGATCCTAGACCGGACGTTACAGATGTTGAAGTACAGGCCGTGATGGACGATATGCTTGCAAAGAATATCTTCAACACTTCAGGCGGAGACCTTGTAAGCGTTGCTGGAGCAAAGGTAACAACAACTACAATAAATGAGCTTATCTAGCTCAAAGGGAGAGGGATAAGCCTTCTCCCTTTTTTTGACCTAGAATACCAAACATCAAGAGATTACTTTGCAGTAGCAAGGAGTATCAGAAAAAAATTAAAGAGGAGGAGCTTATGGAAAATCTTTATGACCAAATAGCAAATGTTGGCTTTCCAATAGCCGTAGCCACATATTTGCTGGTACGGGTAGAAGGAAAGCTTAATTTGCTCACTGAGAGCATCACTGAGCTGACCAAAAGCATAATGAATTTGAGGTGAAACGAAAAAACACGGACTAATGAAATTTGCCCGTGTTTTTTTGCTTCATACTATTTCACTTCATTAATTTGCTTGTTGCTCTTTTTTTTCCCAATTCCATGGATTCTTCTTAATAATACCATCAGCAAAAGGTATAAATATTGATAGAATCGCCGAAACTGCCAACAATTGCTGGTACCAAAGTAGTGGCATTACATCAATTGCTGTTACAGCACCAGCTGTAAAACTGCTAACCATTAACATCTGTGCTCCATAAGGTATCATCCCCTGGGTAATACATGCAAATGTATCAAGTAAAGATGCACTTCTTCTTGGATCTACATGATACTCTTCTGCAATTTCTCTTGCAATTGGTCCATCAATGATGATTGAAACAGTGTTGTTTGCAATTGCCATATCTGTAACTGACACCATGGCTGCTATACCTATCTCAGCAGATTTTCTACCCTTGATTTTACTCTTGATTTTCTGAATTAGGAATTCCAATCCACCTTCTTTTGTCACCATGTGAGCAAGACCCCCTGTAAGCATGGAAACCAAGAATATATCATTCATGCTTGCAAAACCATTAAAAGTTTCCTGTGCCATTGTCAAAGGTGTTAAATCCCCATAGGCTATTCCAATTATGCCTGAAAGCACTATACCTCCAGTCAATACTACAAATACATTCAATCCTGCAATGGCCAAAACCAATACAAATACATACGGCAATACCTTTATTAAATTATAATCGAAACTTTGAACTTCAACTGCTATTATAGGACTTCCAAAGATCACCAACAGAACAACCGTTAAGATTGCTGCCGGCATGGCAATAAAAATATTCACCTTGAATTTATCCCTCATTTCACAACCCTGGGTTCGTGTTGCTGCAATTGTTGTATCTGATATTATTGACAGGTTGTCACCAAACATTGCTCCTCCGACAACTGCTGCAAGAGTTATAGCCAATCCAAGACCTGCACTGTCAGCAAGACCAATAGCAATCGGAGCCACTGCTGCAAGAGAGCCACAGGATGTACCTGTTGAAATAGATATGAATGCTGCGATAATGAACAATCCCGCTGTTATGAATTTTGCCGGAATAAATGTCAACCCTAGATTTACAGTAGATTCAACCCCACCCATTGACCTTGAAACTGCTGCAAAAGCCCCTGCAAGTAAATAAATTGTACACATGACGATAATATCTTCATGTCCGCATCCTTTGACAAAACTTGAGAACTTGTCATTGATATTTCCTTTAAACATTATGAATGCTGTTACCACTCCCATAAATACTGCTACAGGTGCTGGAAATTGATAAAATGCCATTGATACACCCTTCAAGCTAAGGTAAGTACCACTACCTAGATAAACTACTATGAACACTAGAAAAGGAATAAGTGCCTTTCCATTTGCTTTTATTGAATTGTTTTCCATTATTTCCTCCATTTTTTTATTAAACGTTTTCCCGGGATTAATGAATTATCTCACTGTGATTTTTAATACTTAATATGAATTCATATGATTTCTTGTTTTATTAAATAAGTAATCCAAACACTAATGATTTTAGCATTTAATCATTTCCAGACATCTGGATTACCTTTTAAGCAATTTAAATACTCTTTTATAATTTTGCAAGTCCTTCTTCAAATTCTCTTATGAGATCATCTGCATTTTCCAATCCAGCTGAAATTCTCAACATACCTCTTGAAATATTTGATTCTATCAATTCCTCATCAGATAGTGCTCTGTGAGATGTTCTAACTGGTACTGAAACAGAGGTTGCTACACCAGCTAAACTAGGTACAAATTTAATTGATTCCAAATTGCTTATTAAATCACATACCGCCTTGTCTCCTCCAGCTAAATCTATGCTCAGCATTCCACCGAAAAGATTATTATTGAACATATCATTTGCCAGTCCATGATCTTCAGCTGACTCAAGTCCAGGATAAAATACACGTTTGACTTTTTCATGGTTTTCAAAGAACTTCGCCAGTTTCAATGCATTTTCTGAATGTTGTCTAATTCTTAAATTCAACGTTCTTAAACTTCTAGTAAGTAACCAGCTGTCAAAAGGACTCATTGTTGGTCCAAACAGCAACCCTGTGTGATGGATTTTAGCTATGGTTTCCTTATCTGAAACTACTATCCCTGCCATGATATCACTGTGTCCACACATGAATTTCGTTGCACTGTATATAACTATGTCTGCGCCTAGTTTCAATGGCTGGCAAATTACCGGTGTTGCAAATGTATTGTCTATCAAAAGCTTGACACCGTTTTCGTGACACATGTCTGCAACGGCTCTAATATCAAATACTGCCATTAGTGGATTTGATATCGTCTCTGTAAAAAACATTTTTGTATTGCTTTTGAACTTTGCTCTAAGGTCATCTTTTTCCATATCTACAAAGGTAACTTCCACACCATATTTCTTCAACTCATCTCTTAAAAACTGATAGCTTCCTCCATAGAGTACATTCCCTGCAATGATATGATCGCCGGATTGTACATGGGCCATAATTGACATTGTAATAGCTGCCATACCCGAACTATAAACCTCGACTCCTTCACCTTCTTCAATCTCTGCTACAACTGATTTCAAGGTATCATGGCCCGGATTAGCCATCCTTGAATAAACATACCCTTCACTTTTACCAGCATATATTTCTTCCAATGTTTCTACATCATCAAATGCAAATGATGAACTCATGTAAATTGGTACAGTTTTAGGTGCTGAAGTTGATTTCGGACTGTATTCTCCCGATCTTACTGCTCTAGTCATAATATCTTTTTTAGTCATAGTGTCACTCTTCATTTTACTTCCTCCATTTAGCTATTGTATATTTCATACTTTTTCATTCGATTAATCAATAATGTGTGAGTTACACCAAGTGATTTTGCACAGCCTCTAATGCTTGTACTTTTTTTCAGCGCATCGGCTATCATTTCTTTCTCTACTCTTTCTATTGTTTCCTTAAGCGAATTTGAAGTATTACTTAACTCTTTATTTTTTGACTTGTTTAAAATCAAGTCCTCCGGTTTAATTACACCCGAATAATTTAATGCAACTGCTCTTTCGATAATGTTTTGAAGCTCCCTTACATTTCCACTCCACTCATAATCCAGTAACTTTCGAAGTGATTCTCCTTCGATTTTTTCTATGTCCTTGTCATACTTTTGTGAAAACTCTTCAGTATAATAATCAACCAGAACCCTAATATCTTCAATACGCTCTCTTAGCGGTGGTATTGTCAATGAGAAAATATTAATCCTATAAAACACATCCAGTCTGAATCTATTTTCTTCAACCATTTCTCTTAAATTCTGGTTTGTTGCGGATATAATTCTAACATCGATTTCTTTTTCTTTATTGCTACCAAGTTTCCTGATTTTTTTATCCTGAAGCACTCT
>NZ_CEZJXU010000219.1:0-4164 GCF_983023055.1 Dethiosulfatibacter sp.
GAAAAAAAATAAATCATTTTTGCAATAAAACTTGCATTTTTAAATAAATAACTATATATTAACTATATATTTAGTATGATTAAACGTACTTTGGAGGTAAATTTAATGTTTGATAATGAGAAACTGGGACAATTATCAGAAGAAAGAAAGAACTGGGAAGAAAAAACTTTGGGAAAATCTCTTGCGAGAGGACCTGAAAGAAAAGAAGAATTCAAAACTGGATCTGGAGACAGCATAAACAGGCTTTATACACCTGAAGACATGACAGGAAACTTCATGGAAGAAATTGGCTATCCGGGACAATACCCTTACACAAGAGGCTACCAGCCTACAATGTACAGGGGAAGACTTTGGACAATGAGAATGTATGCAGGATTTTCAACTGCAGAAGAGTCAAACAAGAGATACAAGTTTCTAGTTGACCAAGGATCTACTGGACTTTCAGTAGCATTCGACCTTCCAACACAGATTGGATACGATTCAGACCATGAATTGTCTGAAGGTGAAGTTGGAAAAGTTGGTGTTGCAATAGATTCACTTGCAGATATGGAAATACTTTTTGAAGGCATCAAGCTTGACAAAGTTAGTACATCAATGACAATCAATGCACCAGCATCTGTACTTCTTGCAATGTATATTGCAGTTGCAGAAAAGCAAGGTGTTTCAGCTGATAAATTAAGAGGAACAATACAAAACGACATCCTTAAGGAATATATCGCAAGGGGAACTTATATTTTCCCAACTGAGCCATCTATGAGGCTTATAACAAATATATTCGAGTACTGTTCACAAGACGTTCCACAATGGAATACAATCAGTATTTCTGGATACCATATAAGAGAAGCAGGTTCTACAGCAGCACAGGAAGTAGGATTCACAATTGCTGACGGTATCGCATATGTTGAAGCTGCAATAAAAGCAGGACTTGATGTTGATACATTTGCGCCAAGACTTTCATTCTTCTTCAATGCTCACAATGACCTTCTTGAAGAGGTTTCCAAATATAGAGCTGCAAGAAGACTTTGGGCTAAGATAATGAAGGAAAGATTTGGAGCAAAAAATCCTAAATCAATGATGCTTAAATTCCATACTCAAACTGGTGGTTCTACACTTACTGCACAACAGCCTGAAAACAATATAGTAAGGGTTGCAATTCAGACACTTGCAGCAGTACTAGGTGGTACTCAATCATTACACACTAACTCAAAGGATGAGGCTCTTGCTCTTCCAAATGAAGATTCAGTTAGAGTTGCACTTAGAACTCAGCAGATTGTTGCTCACGAAAGTGGAGTTACAAACACTGTTGATCCTTTGGCTGGTTCATACTACGTCGAAGCAAAGACAAAAGAAATCGAAGATAAAGCAATGGAATACATCACTAAGATTGATGAGCTTGGTGGTGCTCCAAGAGCCATAGATGCAGGATACATTCAGATGGAAATAACTGATGCTGCTTACAAGTACCAAATGGAAGTTGAAGCAGGAGAGATTATAGTTGTTGGGATGAATAAATTCAAGATTGAAGAGGAATCACCTAAGGGACTTCTTAAAGTTGATCCTATAGTTGGTGAAATGCAGAAGAAGAAACTTGTTGAACTTAAAGCGGGAAGAAACAATGAAGCTGTTGCAGAGAAGCTTGCAGTGCTTAAGGTAGCTTGTGAGGGAACTGACAATGTAATGCCTTTGATTCTAGAAGCAGTTAAGGAATATGCAACTCTTGGAGAAATTTGCGGAGTTATGAGAGAAGTATTTGGCGAATATGAGCAAAGCGTAATGCTTTAAACAGTTTTAAGCGTCAAAAGGATATAGTTGAACTTGCTTTTGCGCATAAAACAACCAATTGTAATGATTTAATATCATAGATTGAGTATTAGGAGGAAATAACAATGAGTAAACCAATTAGAGTATTAGTAGCTAAACCTGGTCTTGACGGACATGACAGGGGAGCGAAAATGATAGCAAGAGCTCTCAGAGATGCGGGTATGGAAGTTATATATACAGGTTTAAGACAAACACCAGAACAAATAGTAGCAGCGGCTATCCAGGAAGATGTTGACGTTATAGGAATGAGTATCCTTTCAGGCGCGCACAATCACCTTTTCCCTAAGATTATAAAACTTCTTAAGGAACAAAATGCAGAAGATATCCTTGTAATCGGTGGAGGAGTTATTCCAGAAGACGATATACCGGCACTTTTGGAAGGTGGAATTGCAGCAATATTCACACCTGGAACACCAACTACTGACACGGTTAAATTCATAAAAGAAAACGTAAAATAGATTAAATGCCAAAAGATATAGTTGAGAAACTCTCTTTTGTAGTTTAACATCATTTATGATATAAATTAAATAGTAAGGCGATGATATTTAATGGAATTAATTGAAAAAATGCTAAATGGAGATAAGCGGGCCTGTGCCCGCCTCATATCCATAGTTGAAAACAATGCTAAAGAATCGGAAGAAGTAATCAGAAAAATATACAAGCATACTGGAAATGCACATATAATAGGAATTACCGGACCTCCGGGAGCCGGCAAAAGTACCCTTACGGATAAGTTGGTTAAGCTTTTAAGAAAGCAGGACAAAACAGTAGGGATAATTGCAGTTGATCCTACAAGTCCCTATACAGGTGGAGCCATTCTTGGGGACAGAATCCGTATGAATGACCATGCCCTTGATCCGGGAGTATTCATAAGAAGCATGGGTACAAGAGGATATCTTGGCGGACTTGCAAAGGCTACAAGGAATGCAATGAAAATACTTGATGCATTTGGATGCGACTATATTATTATTGAGACTGTAGGAGTAGGCCAATCGGAAGTTGACATAGTAAAGGCTGCCGACACTGTGGTAATGGTTATGGTGCCTGGACTTGGAGATGATATACAGTCTATCAAGGCTGGAATCATGGAAATAGGTGATATCTTTGCTGTAAACAAAAGCGACCTTTTCGGAGCCCAAAGAACTGCAACTGAAATCAACATGATGCTTGACCTTGATCAGAATATGGGAAGAAGACCTCCAGTAGTAATGGTTACAGCCAGTAAGAATGAAAATATTGACAAGCTGTACCATGAAATCGAAAAGCAGTATTCCTATATGAAAGTTGAAGGAATTTTGGAGGAGAGAAGAAAACTCAACTTGAAGAGAGAGCTTGTAGAGCTTGTTGAAGAAGAATTGAGAAAAGTTGTCCTCAGGGAATCCGATAACAATGGTGAAATAGAAAATGCATCAAATAAGCTTTTGAACAAGGAGACCGATCCTTTCACGGAAAGGGATCTTCTTCTTAAGAAAATCATATAACAGGTTGAATATTTATAAAATCTAAGGAGAACTAAAATGGTAAAAAAAGTAGACCATATAGGTGTAGCAGTAAAAAATCTTGAAGAATCACTTAAGTTTTATCAAGATGTAATGGGAATGGATCTTGCTGGTACAGAGATTGTTGAAGAACAACATGTAAAGGTTGCATTTCTTCCAATAGGAGATACTGAGATTGAACTTCTTGAGTCAACAGATCCTGAAGGTCCTATAGCACGATATATAGACAAGAAGGGTGAAGGCGTACAGCACATAGCATATAAAGTTGAAGATATCGAAGTAGCCATAGCTGAAATGAAAGCTAAAGGCGTTAGAATGATTGATGAGAAGCCAAGGTACGGAGCAGGCGGAGCTAAAATTGCTTTCTGTCATCCAAAGAGCACAAACGGAGTTTTAATAGAGCTTTGTCAGAGAGATTAATAAATAAAAAAAGCTCCGGAAATCCGGAGCTTTAATTTTTAACCTTTGTTAAGACTCTTTAATAGTTCTTCCAAATCTATACCATGAACTGCAGCAGCCTGCTCTAGTGTCTCCATCTGAGATGAAGGGCATCCGATGCATCCCATTCCGTACTGGAACAAGATTTCAGCAGCTTCAGGTTTATCCTGGAGTAATTGTCCTATAAATATATCTTTTGTAATAGCCATATCAAAACCTTTAATTATATATATTTTAAGTTATAAAGTCAAAAGATATTATAATTATTACAAAAACATATCGAAAAATATTCATTATTGGCAATAACCATTGTGACATACTACCTTAGAAAGTTAAAAAAAATTAATATGTAAAAAAATGAATTATCTTGATTGACATGGTAGTTCATATTATGTATAATGTTTAA
>NZ_CEZJXU010000220.1:0-4156 GCF_983023055.1 Dethiosulfatibacter sp.
AATAAACAAGAAATAATTAGCTGTTTCCTATATTAAATAGGAGTCAGCTTTTTTTTTTATAACTTAAGAAAGTTAAAATATGCATAACCCCTTGAAGCGTTGGTGTTACGCGGTTAACGCAGCAAAGCTGCTTTCTTGTAAAATAGATAAGTTGAATCAAAAAATCGCAACAATTTTTCAGACAAAAATGTTACGACTTTTTTCTTATATAGTGCTAATATATTATTAATCTTGCTAACAAATTTACTCCGGGTAAATTAGATTTTCTTCCTTCATTTTCAGTAGCACCTCTTCTAGATACTTCTTTGCTTCATACTTTGCCATTGGCAGACTCATGTCATGGTAATTTCCACAAGAAATAGCATCAGATCCTGGAATTTCTCCCTCGTAATCTGCAATGAACTCAAACATTTCCACAAGAATAGGAACTATATCCTTGGATATTCTGTCTCCTTTAAGGATTAGGTAATAACCAGTTCTGCATCCCATTGGACCGAAGTATATTGTCTCGTCGTTGTATATCTCATGGTTTCTCAAGAATGTAGCTCCAAGATGCTCTATTGCATGAAGCTCTCCAGTGTTTATTACTGGTTCTCTGTTTGGAATCTTCATCCTCAAGTCATATGTTGTTATGAATGCATCGTTTACTACATCTTTTCTAGAAACATAGACGCCTCTAATAAGTTTTTTGTGATCTATCTGAAAACTCTCTATTTTTTTCATGATTCCTCCTATTAAATACATTTTGGGTAGTGTATATCTAATCTGATTATAGAGTAAACTGGTGAAATTTGCAAAAAGGAAATTTATAATTTGAAAATGATAATCTTTGTTTTTGACATGAGCTTTACCAGGTAATATAATAATCCCTGTGATGGATTGATTGAAACAATATTTAATACAACTATAGTAAAATATTTGAAATAAACTGAATGTGAGGATAATATGACTAAAAGACTTTTTGAAGAAGATGTATATTTAAAGGAAGCGGACTGTAAAATAATTGGAAAATCCGAAAATGAAAGCAGGAAGCTTCTGGAACTTGACAGTACAATATTCTTTCCAGAAGGTGGAGGACAACCTTCTGACACAGGAATGATAGGTGATGCAATGGTTTTACATGTATTTGAAGAGGGTGAAAAAATATATCACGAAGTCGATATATTTCCACTAGAAGAGGATGTGAAATGTACTCTTGACTGGAAGAAAAGGCTTGACCACATGCAGCAGCACTGCGGTGAGCATATACTATCTGGAGTTGCACTTAAGGAATATGGATACCAAAACAAGGGGTTTCATATGGGTGAGGACTATATAACTGTAGATATAGATGCGAAGACCCTTACTGATGAAATGGTTAAAAATATTGAATTGAAATGCAATGAAGCAATTTATGAAAACAGGGATGTACAAATAATAACTGTCAATAGTGTGGAAAAAGCAAAAGAATATCCAATAAGAAAAATGCCTGATATCAACGAAGATATTAAGATAGTCAATATAGTGGATACTGACTGCGTAGCTTGCTGCGGTACTCATCCCGACAAAACAGGAGAGGTTGGACTTGTAAAGATTTTAAGAACCCAGAAATATAAGGGAATGACAAGAATATTTTTTAAATGCGGAATGAGAGCCTTTGAAGATTTCCAGAAAGAACATGAAATCATAACCATTTTGAATAGAAAATATTCCTCCGATTTAGAAAACTTGATTGATAGAAATGAAAAAGAAAGCATCAGGTTAGTAGAACTGAAGAATGACTTGAAAAATTTGCGGAAGCAACTTTCAATATATGATGCCAAAACACTTGTCAAGGAATCAAAAGGACAGAAAATATCAAGAATATATCAGGATAAGTCTGTAGACGAGCTGGAGTTCATAGTATCGCAACTTATGGATATGGGAAGTTATGAGATAATTCTTTCATCGGGAAAGGATAAAAGGATAGTATATGTAAACAATACTGGCAATGGCAAAAGCTGTGGAAAGGTCTTTAAGGAAAATATTAAAAATTACAACGGAAGAGGCGGGGGAAAAGATACAAAGGCTCAGGGGTCTTTTTCTGAAAATGATGACTTGATTAAATTTCACGAGTTCCTGTCAATAATATGATTGACAATCTGCATCAACAGGATGTATAATTATAAACAATTAATTTAAAAGAATATTTCTTTATTATTCAAGCATGACAGTTCTAAGGCTTCGCTATGAAAGTCATGCCCATAGGGTATGTTTGGAAACAGACATATCTCCCGTGTTTGGAATGAATAATTATATTTAATTTACTATATATTTATAGTGAGTTTTCACTTGTATAATTTACGGGCATTCCTTCAGGAGTGCCCGTTTTTTATTTACATGACGTACCAATCAGTATGTCAGATAATTCGAAGGACTCGATGTCCTGAAAATTATAAATAATATTTATCATAATTTGGAGGAGATTACATGAAGAAAAAAGTATTATTAATGCTTATACTTGTTGTAAGCATGGTGATGTATGTTGGGTGCTCACCGGCAGAACCAACAGAAACACCATCAGAGGAACCAGATACACAGGAAGAAACAGAAGCAGCTTCCGAAGTAGAACTTGAGGGAAATCTTGTTATTTTTCATGCAGGAAGTCTTTCAGTACCTTTCGGTGAAATGGAAGCAGAATTCGAAACAATGTATCCAAAAGTTGATATATTGAGAGAACCGGCAGGAAGCAGAACCTGTGCAAAGAAAATATGTGAGCTTGAAAAAGAAGCACATATAATGGCTTCAGCAGATTATACTGTCATAGATAACCTGCTTATTCCTGACTATGCAGATTTTAATGTATTGTTTGCAAAGAATGAAATGGTTATTGGGTATTCTGAAACAAGTAAATATGCAGATGAAATCACAACTGAAAACTGGTATGAAATACTATTAAGAGATGGTGTAAACTATGGACATAGCGACCACAATGCAGACCCTTGTGGATACAGGTCACTTATGGTTTACCAGCTTGCTGAAGACCATTACGGAATTGAAGGACTAGAGGCCGATCTTGATTTTCATTGTCCAGATAAAAATATTAGACCTAAGGAAACTGATCTTCTTGCTATGATAGAGACTGGAACACTTGATTACTTTTTTATTTACAGATCAGTTGCTGTACAGCATGATCTTCCTTTTGTAGAGCTTCCAGAGGAAATTAATTTGAGTAGCGTCGACTTTACTGACTTCTATGCAACTGCAACGGTTGAGGTTGCTGGATCTGAGCCTGGACAAACTATTACACAGGTTGGAAAGCCAATAGTATATGGAGTTACAATCCCTAACAATACTCCGGATGAAGCGCTTTCAGTTGCTTTCATCAATTATTTGCTTGATAAGGAAAAAGGACTTTCAATAATGGACAAGAATGGACAACCCGTACTTGATCCACTGGTTGTAAAGGGAGAAGAAAACCTTAGCGAAGGAATAGTATATTAACAAAATTATAATACCGCTGCCCTTGGCAGCGGTATATAACTTAAGGAGTGTCCATGAACGGGAAAAGAGATTTGATACATTCATTATCCATGATTGCAGGCATTATAATCATATTTTTTATTGTTTATCCCATTTGCTTACTTGTTGGGACTACTGATTATGAGATTCTGGGAGAGACAATAAGGGATAATGCTGTCAGGGATGCCATATGGACGAGTTTGTCCACAGGAAGCATCGCAACACTGATTTCAGCATTTCTTGGAGTCCCCCTGGCATATATACTTGCTAGGTTTGAGTTCAAGGGCAAGAACATAATTGAGAGCATACTGGACATACCCCTTGTAATACCCCATACAGTAGTGGGTATCATGCTTCTTTCAATGCTGAGTTCTAGAAGCACAGTTGGGAAAATACTTGAATTTATAGGTGTTGAAGTAATTGGTACAAAACGAGGAATTGTACTGGCTATGATGTTTGTCAGTCTGCCCCTTATGATATCCAGTGCAAAAAATGCATTTCTTGGTGTTTCGAGCAAGATGGAGAACGTATCGAGATCCCTTGGAGCGACGCATATACAGACAATAAAAAATGTAACACTACCAAATGCATACAGGGGAATACTTACAGGAATGATTCTGACATGGGCAAGGTCCATAAGTGAATTCGGAGCAGTAGTAATTCTTGCTTATCATCC
>NZ_CEZJXU010000221.1:0-4152 GCF_983023055.1 Dethiosulfatibacter sp.
CTCCGAGACCAAGAACATATATTAGAAGTAAAGCTGATTTCTGTTCAAGTTCTTTTTTCGGAAGATTGGCCATGAGTATCCATTTATTGCTGTTCATCTGTCTGTACGTTCTTATGAGGTCTCCTGACTTGTCTTTAATAAAGCTGTTGTTTTCTATTCCTTCAAGATTAATTTCATAATCGGAGTTTTCAATCTTATTACCGATTTTTTCTGTATCTATATGTGAAAGTATGAATCCGTTTGAATCAATAATGACATAGTAGCCAAGGGTGCCAAGTTTGAAATCTTTAATGAAGTTGATGAATTCCTCTGCCTTTATGGCTATTCCAGACAGGGCAATTATCTCACCGTTTTCATTTCTTATTGGGTAGACTGTATTTACTATCATGGATCCATCTGATTTTGCATGAAGTATGTCGCTGGTTACCAACTTTTTTGTTTCAATTGATTTTTTAATATAATCCCTGTCGGAGAGATCAAGATCGATTGCTTCCTTCATTGTTGTGGACATAATAAATCCTTTGGTATCAATGATGAAGAGGTCCATATAGTAGTTTCTTTCATTGTTTAGTTCATCCATTTTGTTTGAAAGATAATCATTGAGGTTTTCCATTTCTATTTCACTATTGAGGAATTTTGCTACCTGGGCGTCCCGGGCAAGAAGCTCTGTTTCCTGTTGTATGGATTCAACCAGCAGGTCGATTCTTTCTTGCGCTCTCAGAAGCTGTACTTCCATGTATTCTTCAGCTTCATTGTTTAGCACTCTTGCTGATATTGAATATATGAACACACTGATAATTACAAGAAATATTATGATGATTAATCCAATCATAAGGGTTATTTTCTTTTTAAGACTCATGTTATCATCCTTTCAATAGTATTGGTCTTATTTGAATGTAAAAAAATAGAGCATCTATGTAGATACTCTATTTTACCATATTTTACTTGTTGTTAGAACAAGAGGTAGGCTACAGGCGAAGCTATTAGTATTGTTAGTATCGTTCTTTCGGCCCATATTATAAGTATTTCCTTTATGGTGATTGGTATTTCTGTTGATAAAATACATGGTATCGATGCCGAGAAGAAGAGTATGGACGAAACGCTTACAACGCCTATAACGAATTTCGTAATAATGTCTGCTCCTGCAACCAGCAATGCGGGAAGGAACATTTCTGCCACTCCCAGGCCTGCAGCCTTTGCTGCCAGCATGGGATCAGGAACTCTTGCTAGGAAGGTGAAAGGATAAAATATGTATCCTATAATATCAAAGACCGGTGTATATTTTGCGAGAAGAAGTCCAAACAATCCTATGGAAAGTATTGAAGGAAGAATTCCCATTGTCATTTTGAATCCGTCTCTCAAGTTTTCGAACATGTTCTGCATGAATGGAGTTGAATTTTCAGCTGCATCCATTCCTTCGGACCACGCATTTGAAAATATGTTTCCTTCTTTTTTTACATGTATATCAGGATTATCTACTATATATTCATCGCTTTTCTTGCTAAGTGGGTAGATTCTAACGGTTATTGCTGAAACTATGAAGGTGATAGCAAGTGTTGACCAGAAATATACATTCCATTGTTCCATGAGTCCAAGAGTCTTAGCGACCACTATCATGAATGTTGCTGAAACCGTTGAAAATCCGGTGGCTATTATGCAGGCTTCCTTGATTGTGTATTTTCCTTCTTTGAAGACTCTGTTCGTGATTAATAGTCCGATTGAATAGCTACCAACAAATGAAGCAACAGCATCTATTGCTGATTTACCTGGAGTTTTCCAGATTGGCTTCATTACAGGTTCCATGATTATTCCTATGAATTCAAGAAGACCATATCCCACAAGGAATGTTAGGAATATTGCTCCAACGGGAACGATAAGTCCTACTGGAATGACAAGTTTGTTGAAGAGGAAAGGTATCATGTCAGGTGTGAAGAGTGCAGCAGGACCAATATTGAAGATAGCCATGATTGCAACTGCCACTCCAAAGATTTTGAATATTGAAAAAACCATATCCACCTTTGTCTTGTTCCATGTCCTGTTCTTGAAAGGAAGGATTGCACCAAGTATTATAATAATTAGTGCATAGTATGGTGTCAGGGAAGCCATATTTGTTTTTATCCCGGTTACAATATGATCTAGAAGTATTGTAGACTTGCCACCTAATTCAACTGGTATGAAAAACATTAGTATTCCGATAAAGCTAAAGACGAAAAATTTAATAATTGTGTTCAATGCGTATGATTTCTTTTCTGTTGACTGGTTTTTAAATTCCATTGTTTGTTCCTCCTTTGTTTTTTTCAATATACCACAAAAAAACCTTTTCCCAGGGTTGTTGATGGGTTTTATATGCAACTGTAATTGAATTGTGATATTTTGTCATGAAACTGTTATAATAATAAGAGGAATGAATATTGTATAATAAATGAATGTTATTTATAAACTAAGCGGGAGGCAGCCATGGACAGCAGAGTTTTGATAGTAGACGACGACAAGAGAATAGTAAACCTGATTCAGGAATACATGAAGATGTATGATATTAAATCCATTGCTGCATACAGTGGGAAGGATGCTCTTGCCATGCTGGATGAAAGGGTTAGCCTTATCATACTTGATATTAATATGGATGATATGGACGGTATAACACTATGTGAAAGGATACGTGTCACAAATGATGTACCAATAATATTTTTAAGCGCAAACGCCACCCAGTACGACAAGGTAAGAGGTCTTGGCGTTGGGGCTGATGATTATATCACAAAACCTTTTGACCCGGTTGTTTTAATTGCAAAGATTAAGGCCCATCTGAGAAGGTCAGAAAAACATGAAAGAAACAGCTACGACAGTGCAATTGAATTTGGTGATATCAGGGTGTACAGGAATGCATACAAGGTGACGTCAGGAGGCGATGATGTAAATCTATCCAATACAGAGTTCAAGCTTCTTTTATATTTCATAGACAATGCATATACTGCGCTTACAAGAAAGCAGATACTTTACAATGTATGGGAAAGTGAGGTCTATGATGAGGGGACAGTCACTACTTATGTTAATAGACTTAGAAGTAAAATAGATAAGGACGAGAAACATATCAAGTCTGTTAGAGGTGTAGGATATATTTTTGAGAAATAGAGACGTTGAAAAGGAGATGCAGGCTGCATCTCCTTTGGTAATTCAATAATCATATTTCCCTAACAGGTCGTCCTTCTATATACCCTCTATAACCCTGTGGCTCGAACTGGAATCTTGGTCCGTCTTCATTGGCCCATTTGAAGCCGTAGGTTTCTGGGTTGTAGTCTTTAATTAAATAGTTCCTATAAGTGCCTCAAATAGGAGGAGGTCCTCAGGAAATGTGAGCTTGATATTTTCCCGGTTTCCTTCAATGATTTTAATTTTGCATAAATCAAAGTGACAGAGTAAGCCCATGTCGTTGTTGTATAAATCATCCACTTCCGGGTTGTTTTTTGCAAGTTCGTGGGCTTTTTTCAAAACTTCACACTTGAATCCCTGTGGTGTCTGGCTAAGCATATAATCCTTTCTTGAGGGCATTTTGTCAACAAAGCCGTCCTTATGCATAAGGATCGTGTTTGACATTGGTATTGCTGGATATACTGCATCATAATTGCCGAGACTGGCAACACATCTGGTTATGACGTCATCTGCTACAAGGGGACAGGTACCGTTGTGAACGAGAACATTGCAGTCTTTATCTTCGATTGCAGAAAGAGCATTGTAAATGCTTAGTCTCCTGTTAGAACCGTTCCTGGTTATAGTACTTATCTTTGGGTATGATTCCACTAGGTTGTTTTTGAAGCTTTGGCTTATATGTTCATCGTTTAATGCTACTATGATTTCATTAATGGAAGAATTTTTCTGGAACTTTTTGAGTGTATGTTCAAGGACTGTTTTATTTTTGACGATAGCATATTGTTTAGGTATTTCGTTGTTGAATCGGATGCCTGATCCACCGGCAAGAATAATGGCTATGGTTTTCATAATGCCTCCTGGATTTTCTTATTATATGTTATCATTAATAAAGTGGATGGTCTATCAAAAGTGAAGGTTTATATTGGAATTATTGGTAAAATGTAATAAAATCAATGTATATGTTTAATTCAATACAATAATCAACATAATAACAGTGGAGTATGGGAT
>NZ_CEZJXU010000222.1:0-1329 GCF_983023055.1 Dethiosulfatibacter sp.
CGTTCCTACACAAACAAAAGTTGCGGTTGCAGCTTTGCCTATGGATGCTTTGGTGCAAATTGAAGCACTTCTTTCACACGGTGAAGGTACAATTCCAAACGCACCACAATCAGGCGACCTCATAAAGCTTACAAATAACACGGCGAATGCGCCAACAAGTCCTTTATCTACGCAAGCTGTAGCATTTTCTCATTACAATAATATTTCAGCTCAATTACCTATCGATCCAAAATCTGGTAGATTTGTAGTGGGTGGTGTAAAAGAGCAGACTGGACAGTGCTTAAAGAATATCAAGGCAATTTTAGAAAGTATCGACGTTCCTTTTGACGATATTGTTAAAATTAATATCTTCCTTAAAAACCTCTCGGATATTGAAGCTGTAAACGAAGTCTATACAACATTCTTCCCAGACTCAGCTATCGCCAGGGCCGTAGCTTATGTCCCCGCATTGACAACAGTTGAAGCTTCAGCTTTACCTATGGATGCTTTGATACAAATTGAAGCAGTTGTGTCACACGGAGATGGTACACCTCCACAACTTGTTGAAGACAGGCATGGACTTATCATAGAAGCAAACAATACGGAAAATGCACCAAAAAGTGCTCTATCTACACAAACAGTAGCGTTTTCTCATTACAATCATCTTTCGGCTCAATTACCTTTAGACCCAAAAACTGGTAAAATGGTAGCTGGTGGTGTAAAAGAGCAGACTGGACAGTGCTTAAAAAATATCAAGGCAATTATAGAAAGTGTCGACCACGTTATGGAAGATGTGGTTAAAGTAAATATCTTCATTAAAAATATCGCAGATATTGATGCTGTAGACGAAGTTTACAAAACATTTTTCCCAAGCGGTACTCCTGCACGAAGAACAGTTGGCGTATCAGTTTTACCTAACGATGCTTTAATCCAAATCGATGCAGTTGTATCAAATGCTGAAGGAACACCTCCAATAGCATAACTGACAATCACACAACCTAAAAAACGAAGCCTTGTGCTTCGTTTTTTAGTGTTCGAAAATTTGAAGATAAAATCACTTAATATTGAATTGTTATTTAACTACTACTTGTAGTACTAGTAATAAAAATGATAAAATATAGTTAATTCAATTAGGTGGTTCAATATGAGTGCATTTGTTGAAGTTAAAATTAATGGAGCAAAGGAATCAATATGGAATATAATTTCCGACATAAAGAATTCAGAAAAAAACATAAGTGGAATACAAAAAATAGAAATTCTTAAGGAAGCTACAGATGGAATCATTGGATTGAAATGGAGAGAAACCAGAACCATGTTTGGCAAGGAAGCCACTGAAGACATGTGGATTAC
>NZ_CEZJXU010000222.1:1429-4144 GCF_983023055.1 Dethiosulfatibacter sp.
AATATAGTGGAAGGCAATAAAGAACAGGGGTAATAGTATGCGAGAGTATTACAAAATAGGCGAGATTAGTAAGATTTTCAATATAGAAATACCTACTCTGAGATATTATGATGAAATAGGAATATTTAAGCCTGAAAAGGTTGATAAAAAAACTGGATACAGGTATTATCACATCAGACAGTTTACTACAATATCGCAGATCATAACATACAGACAGCTCGACATACCCATTAAAACTCTTAAGGAAAAACTTTACAACAGCAATCCTGAAGGTATTCTTATGTTTATGGATGAAACACAAGACCAGTTGAGGGAACATATAAGGTCAATAGAAAAAAAGCTTAAAACTACGGAAGCTATGAAATCCATGGTAAGGGAAGCAATAATAAAGGAAGACGATTTTAAAATTGTAGAATCACCGGAGTTTTATCTATATACCTATGATATTGAAAACAAGATTAAAAATGTGGATATGTTGGATATAAAAGGTAAGTTGGAAAAACTTGAAGATGAATTTCTTGAATTAAGCAGATTTGTATTAATTGTTTCTGAGAAAAAATTCAACAGTGACATGTCAAGAACAATAATAAACAGAGGACTGGTGACAAAGGATAAATTTGATTTAAGTAATGAATATCTGGTTTTAAAAAGCAGGAAATGTCTTCACTGCTACATGGAATGCAAAGAAAGTGATTTTTCAATAAAATATGAAGAGCTTTATAAATATGCATTGAGGAATAATTTTAAAATAACGGACAGTATACTGGAAATAAGGGTGTTGACATATTATATTAATGATGAAAAAATAATTGTTAAGGAATTGTATTTTCCTATAGATTAATTATAACTTGACTCTCAAGTAACTTGATACTTTATAATGGAATTATATAATGAGTTGCTTAGGGAGTAAATATAATGAAGGATTTAACAAAAGGAAGCATATCGGGAAACTTAGTTGCATTTGCACTTCCCATGCTAATAGGAAATATATTTCAACAGCTTTACAATACTGTTGACGGAATAATAGTAGGGAAATTTATAGGAACTGAAGCGCAAGCTGCTGTAGGAGCATGCTTCCCTCTGATGTTCTTGCTGGTTTCTCTCATATTGGGTGTCACAATGGGGTCTACTG
The DNA here is from genome assembly GCF_983023055.1 of Dethiosulfatibacter sp. Lineage (NCBI taxonomy): Bacteria > Bacillati > Bacillota > Tissierellia > Dethiosulfatibacter > Dethiosulfatibacter sp. The sequence continues at coordinate 2,562 of NZ_CEZJXU010000222.1, forward strand.
TACTGATTTCACAATATTATGGTGCAAACGACATGAAGAGTGTCAAGAAGGCAATAGATACAGCCTATGTTTTTCTTTTCTTATCAACAATCATTTTGACATTCGTAGGACTGGTTTTTAGCGACCAACTCTTAAGACTTATGCAGGTACCTCAAGATGTATTTTCTGATGCCAGGGTTTATTTGAAGATAATGTTTGCAGGAATGATAGCAATGTTCGGGTATAATTCGGTTAGTGCAATATTGAGAGGTCTTGGTGATTCAAAAACTCCAATGTATTTCCTGATAATATCAACTATAATAAATATAGTTCTTGACCTTGTGTTCATACTTATTCTGGAATGGGGTATAGCAGGAGTTGCTTGGTCTACAGTAATTGCACAGGGAATATCATTTATATGTGGAGTATATTTTCTAAACAGAAATCACGATGTATTCAAGCTTGACTTGAGAAACATTGTATTTGACAAGGATATTTTTATTACAAGTATAAAGATAGGTCTTCCAACAGGGGTGCAACAAATGCTTGTTGCACTTGGAATGATTGCTTTACAAGGTTTTGTAAATGGATTTGGAAAAACTGTAATGGCTGGATATTTTGCAGCAGGAAGGATAGATTCCTTTGTGGTTATGCCTGTTATGAGTATTAGCGCGGCTATATCAACATTTACGGGACAAAATCTAGGGGCTGGAAAGGATGATAGAGTGGCCAAAGGACTATGGGTATCATTGAAGATGTCTGCTGGTTTGTCACTAGTAATTGCTTTAGTTCTTACTGTTTTCAGTAAAAATCTTATGGGAATATTCACAACGGATATACATGTTATTGAAATAGGAAGCAGTTATCTAAGAATTGTTGCGCCTTTCTATTTTTTCATAAGTACTTCTTTCACTGTCACAGGACTTCTCAGAGGTGCAGGTGATACAATGGTGCCCATGATTATCTCATTAGTCACCTTGTGGCTTACGAGAATACCTTTTGCCTGGTTCTTTTCAGAAAGAATTGGATCAGACGGCATATGGTGGAGCATACCAGCTGGGTGGCTTCTTGGATTTGTACTGACCTTTGCCTATTACAAGACAGGTAAGTGGAAGAACAAGACTGACATTGGACAAAATAGAAAATCAAATAAAAAAGTTGGTGCAGCCAAAGCTATATGATATGAAAAGAATTCGTTTGATGCGGATTCTTTTTTATATTTCTTGTTACTTCAATGTTTTTTTATAGATCATTTTTCAATTATGTTTGTATCGAAGGCGCAAAATTTGGATTGTTGAGTGTTGCGAGACCTATTACAATCTTTAGAAATGAAGAAACAGGTGTGGGTTGCAACAACTGTAATAATAGTAGCTATGATAGCATTGACTGCAATCTTTGTATTAAAAAAGACATACTTTGGTAGATATATATATATGCAATAGGAGGAAAAGAAACTGATGGAGAAATAAGAATATGTTAAAAATACTGACTGGAATCCTCATTGAGGATTCCAGTTTTTTATTGGAAGATTGTTAATATAAAACGAATAATATACATATGTGTTTATAATATTCGTTAAAAAATAAACGAAATAAAATGTAATT
>NZ_CEZJXU010000223.1:0-4131 GCF_983023055.1 Dethiosulfatibacter sp.
CCTTTTACGATGGCGGGTTAATCAAAAATTCTACTTACTCAGTAGACACTAATTAGGTTCAATATTATAAGTAAATCAACATCTATTAAAAAGAACCTTTATTATAAGGTGTACTTATTTAATTAAGAATGGAGGAAAAAATCATGAAAGTTAAACTTAGACAAGAAAGATGTAAAGAATGCGGTATATGCGTAGATGTTTGTCCTAAAAAAGCTATTTCATTCAGCGATGAAATCAGCATTACAGGATACCGACCAGTAGTTGTTGATGATGATCAATGCATTGGATGTGGAATCTGTTACACTATGTGCCCTGACTGGGTATTCGAAATCACAGGAGAATAGGAGGTAATAAAATGGAAGATATGATTAAAGGTAATCACGCCTTTGCGGAAGCCGCAATAAGAGCTGGTGCAAGATTTTATGCAGGATATCCAATTACACCATCTACGGAAATAATGGAATACTTGTCAACTAGAATGGACGAAGTAGGCGGTGTATTTATTCAAGCAGAGAGTGAACAGTCATCGATGAATATATTGACTGGTGCTGCGGCATCTGGTCTTAGGTGTTTTACAGCATCTTCAAGTGTTGGAATGACACTGAAGCAAGAAGCAATTTCAAATATGGCAGATTCAGATTTGCCATTTTTGGCAATAAATGTAGTAAGATATGGTACAGGACTTGGAACACTTAATACAGGTCAATCTGACTATCTTAGAGATACTAGAGGTGGTGGAAGTGGAGATTATAGAAACTTTGTGTTAGCACCATATAGTCTTCAAGAAGCTGTTGAACTTATAGGTCATGGATTTGATCTTGGTGACAAATACAAAATGGGTTGTATACTTCATACAGAAGCATCATTGGGTCAAATGATGGAATCTTGTTCTTTTCCTGAAATGAAAGAAGTTAAGAGAAGGCACGGAGCTATAGATGGAACTTACTCTTTCCCTAGAATATCTCCTTTGTATAGAGATAGACTGGCAGAAGCTGTTGAAATGAAAGAAAGATATGAAATCATAAAAGAAAATGAGCAAATGTGGAATTCGGAATATCTGGAAGATGCCGAATATGTATTGGTGGCCTATGGTCTTGCTGGAAGATCCGTTGTTGGAGCGGTAAAACAGCTTCGTAAAGAAGGTCATAAAGTAGGATATATAAGACCGATTACATTATGGCCATTTCCAGAAAAAGCATTTGAAAAAGTAAATTCTAATGTTAAAGGATATATCTCTATAGAAGAAAATGCTGTTGGACAGATGGTTGAGGATGTTGCATTGACATTAAAAAGAGCCAAGCAGGATTCAAAACCTGTTTATTGTATGACTTATGTATATGGAGTTCCGACAATGAAGAAGATAAAAGCTGATTTCATCAAAGTCAACAATGGTGAAATGAAGGAGGTATACTAAAATGGCAGTAGCAAGAAAAGTACCAGAAATGCTAAGTAAACAGATCTCTTATTGTCCAGGTTGTGGTCATGGTGTTGTTGCAAGAGTTATGGCTGAATGCATTGAAGAATTAGAGCAGGAAAAGAACTGTATAGTTAGTATCGGTGTAGGATGCTATTCTCTTATGGGAGCAGCCTTGGAAGCAGATAAAATAGATAGTCTTCACGGTAGAGGTGGAGCAGTATGTACTGGATTAAAAAGATCAAATCCTGATGTATTGGTAATTTCATATCAAGGTGATGGTGATGCATATAGTATAGGAATAGGCGAGACTACAAGTGCTGCTTATAGAAATGAGAATATTACTGTAATTACAGTTAATAATACAAACTATGGTATGACTGGTGGACAGATGAGTGCTACGACTATGCCAGGACAGAAAACAATTACTTCTCCTCTTGGTAGAGATTGTAAAAAAACTGGAATGCCAATGAAATTTCCTGAACTTGTAGCGAATTCATTCCCAGAGGCAGCCTATGTAGCTAGAGGTGCTGTTACTACTCCTGCATATGTAAATAAAGTGAAGGGTTATATTAAGAATGCACTTAAAGCTCAATTAAATAATGAAGGATATTCATTAGTTGAGATTATGTCTCCATGTCCTACTAACTGGGGAATGACACCACTTCAAGCAATTGACAGGGTAAATAAAGAATTACTTGACTATTATCCTTTAGGTGAACTTAAGAAAAGGGAGGCAAAATAGACATGAAAGAAATATTATTTGCTGGATTAGGCGGACAGGGTGTACTTACTTCTGGTCTTGTGATTTCCCAGATTGCCGTAACAAAAGATATGAATGCAACATGGATTCCGCAATATGGAGCGGCCATGAGAGGTGGAACTGCCAATTGTACAGTGAAATTTGGCGAGGGTATGATTTATAATCCTGCCCAGGAAGAACCGGATGTTCTTTTAGCAATGAATAACCCATCTTTCCAAAAATTTGTTGATTTGGTTACACCAGGTGGAACTGTAGTTATTGACAGTTCACTTGTAACTTGTGATACTACAGTTAGAGATGATATAAAAGTTATATCTGTACCAAGTTCTCAAATGGCTCTGGAAATAGGACATGCTCGTGGTGCCAATATTATCATGACTGGAGTAATTGCGAAAGCAACGGGAGATTTCACGGAAGCTGAAGGTCTTGATGGTATGAACAAAATGTTCAACAAAAAAGGTAAAGGTAAATTTGAAGCTATCAACTCTCAAGCTTTTAAACTTGGCTATAACTTCATATAATATACATCAGTATGGAAATAAAGGCAGTGATTTAAAATAAAAAACGAGACAAGGAATGATAATTCTTTCCTTTGTCTCGTTTTTTCAAGTTGAAATTATTGAACTTTCAAAGATGCCTTGGTTCTTGTTTCAATGTTTCCTGGTTCAATATATTCTTCAATATCGATACCTGTGAATTGTTTGAGAGGACTTATTTCATATGCCTTTGTCTCAAAATTTTCCATAAGGGGTTTATTGATAGGGTTTTTCACATATTCGCTGCTGAACATGTTGTCAATTCCAATATCAACACTTTCAATACCAATCTCTCTTTTGCTACACGCAGATAATGAAAAAATCATTATCGCCGTTACAAGCATGCATATAATTGTTTTCATATATATTCTCCTAAATTCATCGTTATTTATTTGACAATTCCTGTCCAAGTAGTAATTATAGCACTAAAATTTAAATAGTCAACATGAAAACCTTAAAAATGTAAAATCTCTTGCAAAATATCATCAAAACTGGTATAATTTTTAAGTCGTGAAGAACGATACAATTTAATAAAGTGTTTTCTTGGTACCCACTCTAAAAAACAAGTAATAAATATTTATATTTATTTACTGTAGGTACTCCAGGAACATAATCTTATGTGAAGGAGTTTTTTTTATGAAAAATTTTACAACAGAGTATTTGGTAAAAAGCGCCATGATTGCAGCATTGTATGTTGTAGTAACACTGGCGTTTCAGCCAATAAGTTATGGTCAGGTTCAGTTTAGGATTTCAGAAGTTCTTGTACTGTTTGCATTCCTTAACCCCAGGTATGTCTTTGGACTTACACTTGGATGTGCAATTGCAAACATGTTCAGTCCTCTTGGAATAGTGGATGTAATATTTGGAACTACGGCTACATTTATAGCCCTTATGTTCATTGTACAGATGAGAAAAAGTTTTGGATTTAACACTAAAGCCTTGCTAATAGCAAGTCTTGGTCCTGTTATTGCCAATGGAATAATAATTGGAATCGAACTCAACTATCTTTTCCAGCTTCCTCTATTAATGTCCATGATTTATGTGGCCTTGGGTGAAGTTGTAGTAGTATCAGTAGTAGGGGTTCTTCTTTTTAAAGTCCTTATTGCAAACAAGAGATTTATTGAAATGATTACAATTCAGTAATTTACAATGAAATAAAAACATCGTACATCAGTTCTCGATTCTCACGAGACTTCACTGGTATACGATGTTTTCTTTTTTGTTTTTTGATATGAATTTAAATTTCTATTTAAAAATGATATAATAAATATATATTTCTATTTTAGTATAGAAAAGTTAGAATATAAAGTATTAGGAGGAATTATTTATGAGTATTTTAAGTGGATATCTCATGCCTCATCCGCCTCTTATCATACCTGAAATAGGCGGGGGAGAGGAAAGAAAGATTCAGAATACAA
>NZ_CEZJXU010000224.1:0-4122 GCF_983023055.1 Dethiosulfatibacter sp.
CGACCTCTTAATATCCGTTATGGTCACATGAAGCGTGACCCGGATAACGCAGCGAAGCTGCTTTCTTGTTGCCCACGATCGTTAATATTTACAAAATACCTTGGAACACTGGAATTTTGAAACCTTGTTTCTAAAATAATGAAACTTGTATTGACATTTGGCTGTTATGCAGTAAAATGTACTTATGGTAGATAAAGTTGCTCAATTAGAGCAACTTTTAAATAAATTACAAGAGGTAGAAAAATGATAAAGAGACCGGCATGGGTTGAGGTGAATTTGGATAATGTCATCCATAACTTCAATGAAGTAAAAAGAGTTGTAAAAAAAGGTACAAAAATTTGTCCCGTAATAAAGGCTGATGCCTATAAGCAGGGAGTAATTGAAATAGCAAAGACTTATATTGACGAGGATGCGGACATGGTTGCAGTGGCAGTTCTTGATGAAGCCCTTGAAATCAGAAAGGAATATAAGGATATTCCTATATTGGTACTTGGATATACTCCAGAGGAAGCTTATGGACTTGCCATTGAAAACGATATCACACTGACCATATATACATATGACCAGGGAATAGGAATTAGCAAAAAGTGCGAGGAAATGGATCAATATGCAGCGCTTCACATCAAGATTGAAACTGGAATGAACAGGCTTGGTTTTATTACTACAGAGAAGAGCAGAGATGAAATTCTAGAATTAAAAGAATCGGAAAGGCTTGGAATTGAGGGAATATATACACATATGGCAAGAGCCGATGAATTTGACAAGGCAATAGCAAAAAATCAGCAGAAAAGATTTGATGATTTCTATGATAGCCTTGTTGAAAAGGGACTTAGAATACCTACAAGACATATTTCAAACAGTGCCTCTATAATAGATCTTCCGGAATTTAACTATGAAATGGTAAGACCTGGAATCATGCTAACAGGGCTATATCCTTCCGACGAGGTTAACAAGTCAAATGTGGACCTCAGGCAGACAATTACACTTAAGGCGAGAATAGCCCTTGTAAAGACAATACAAAAGGGTGAAGGAATAAGTTACGGACACAAGTTTATTGCGAACAAGGAAATGATTATTGGAACATTGCCCCTTGGCTATGCTGACGGATTTTCAAGACTTCTTTCAGGAAAGATGGAAGTGTCTGTAAAAGGAGTTAGGTGCAGGATTCTGGGAAGAATTTGTATGGACCAGTGTGTAGTGGATTTGACAGATGTTCCTTATGCAAAAATGGGCGATGAGGTTGTGATTTATGATGACGGAACTGATGCAGGACTTAATATCGACCAGGTAGCCGAACTTCTGGGCACTATAAACTATGAGATAGTTACAATGCTTGACAGAAGGCTTCCCAGAGTATATACGAAAAATAGAGAGGAAGTAGCTATCAGGAATTATCTGGTTTGATAAGAGACATCTTAAAGGAGAATACACATGCCCCATGTATTGTTTTCAATAATATTTGCCCTTATGGCTGCAGTCGGCAATGCAATGTATGCATTGAGCCAGAAAAAGACTGATGCTTCAGCCAGTCCTTTTTTGTTCATAATTCTTGCAATGGCGTTATGCATAGTCATACTTTCTACGTTGTCCATGGCTTTTCCCAAAATCGGAATCAGAAGTTATATTGTCATGAACTATAAATGGATAATTTTTGGAGGAGCAGGCCTTGCACTTACCTTTACAGGGTTTTATCTTCTCTACAGCAGGTTCGGGCCATCCTATTATATTCTATATGCAGTCCTTTCTATAATTACGACTTCGGTAATAGTAGGGATTTTTGTTCTTAAGGAAAGGATGAATATATACTATGCATTGTCTGTGTCAGCTGCCGTTACAACAATCATATTGTTTACGATAGGGAAAATGTCTCCCGAATAAATACCAAATTAAAATTTTAAAAAATTAATTAAAGCAGTCTGAAATCTAATTATTAGATGAAGGACTGTTTTGCATTACAATCTTCATATGATATAATAAACAAAAACATCAGGAGGAGACTATGGGAATAACGGCTGCTTTTTTTGACATAGACGGAACACTTTACAGGGAAGGTCTCATTACTGCAACTTTCAAGAAGCTGGTGAAGTCTGAGCTTATTGGCCAGCAGAGATGGTTCAATGAGGTTAAGGAAAAATATGACAAGTGGGACAAGAGAAGAGGAAACTATGACGACTATCTTCTTAAGATAGCTGAAATCTATATAGATGCCACTGTAGGACTTCATAAATCTCAGATTGAATTCATAGCAAAAAAGGTTGTGGAGCAAAACGGAGACCGGGTCTATAAGTTTACCAGAGACAGGATAAGATGGCACAAGGACATGGGGCATAAGGTTATAACAATATCAGGATCTCCAGAAGAACTTGTAAGGGAAATGGCGGAAATGCACGGATTCGATGACTATATAGGAACCAGGTATGAAAAGGACGAAAAGGACTGCTTTACAGGGAATATTACTCCAATGTGGGACAGCAAAAATAAGATACGTGCCATAGGGGACTTTGTAGAAAAATACAACATAGACCTTTCAAAATCCTACGGATACGGAGATACGGCAGGGGATTATTCAATGCTTTCAATATTGGGACATCCAACAGCTGTAAATCCTACAAGAGAGCTGCTTAGCAAATTAAGAGGAAATGAAGAGATTGCGGAAAAGACAAATATAGTGGTTGAAAGAAAAGATATGATCTACAGGTTGGATTTTTCAAAGATAGATTTTTAAGGTTGATATAAATTAATATATAGTTGGATAGTTCACATTAAAAGTGAAATGAGAATCAGGTGACTATGAGTCGTGACTTGGAGATATGTCTTTCATCTATATTAAATCAAGAAAGACATAATCGACGGAACAGGGAATAGTTACATGATTTTCATGAACGAACATCGAAGTAGGAAATTGAAATCAATAATTCTTAACTTCGATGGAAACTAATCCGACGTATACACCATTGTAAAATAACTAGTAGTACCTTCTTCTCCGGGTTTAACATATTGTGCTGAATTCTTATTCTCCAAGAGGTTCTTGTGACAACCCATTGAGTCAACATAGGTGAGAAAGGTAATAAGTGTTTCTGGAGAATCCAGATTATCATTTGTATATCTTGAAATCCTTTCAAAATCCATATCGGATATGGAACTGAAGGTTTCCACATCATGAAGTGAGGCCTCTCTGTATGACAGATAGTGGCTGAAGTCTATGGAGGCTATTAGTAAAGTGTTTTCAGAGTCCAGTGTTTCTGCAAGGAAGTTGCCGAAATCAGTGGATTCTTTTATTGTAAGTGTTGTGGGAAGAGCAACGGTGTTGATTTTTGCAGCAGGAAAATAATACTTTATGAAGGGAATGAGTACAGAATTTGAATGTTCAAGCTCCATGAATCCATTGTCGATTTTTACAAGTGGATGTGTGGATAGTTTTTCATTATACTTTGCATTGATTTTCAAGGTACCGAAAGGTGTGGACCAGTCGTTGTTGGAGATTATTATATCATTGCCTCTTCTTGAATTGTGGTCCGGACCTATTATCACTATATTGTCGTAGTGGTTTTTTTCAACGGATTTTAACAGATTGTGGACAAGATCTGACGCCAGAAGATGATGTGTGGATATCAATCCCTTTACATTTGAATAGCAGTCTTCTTCTGATATGACCTTGCTGTTTTCCAGACCATTATAAAAGAGGTTGAGATCAAAGGGCAGGCATTGGTTATATTCAGTTGATATATAATCTTCTGAAATATCTTGTGTTTCAACAGGTCCTTTAATTGTACATCCGGTACATGTAGACAAGAGAGAAAGACAAATAAGTAATGTTAGTATTTTCTTCATAAGAATTCACCTCAAAACTGATGGAATTGATATAGCAAAAATATATTCACTTATATTTTACCACATTTCACAATATTTTTAAACTCGTATTCCAGTATTGAACGGTCATATAACTGTATACCTTACATTAATTACATCATTTGTATCCCCTGCAGTTCGTAGTATATAAATTCAGGTCAGAAAATGAATTGTTCTAGTTTAAGTATTAAAACATCATAGAATTGAGGAAAAAAATGCCGAACATGTTTGTAAAGTACATGTTCGGCATTTAGTTTAATTGTGGTATAGTCG
>NZ_CEZJXU010000225.1:0-2548 GCF_983023055.1 Dethiosulfatibacter sp.
GTTACCTTTCCGCCAAAGGTCTGTGCTATAAACTGACCTCCGTAGCAGATTCCAAGAATTGGAAGTCCAAGGTCGAATATTTCAGTAAGTGCCTTTGGTGCATTTTCTTCATATACACTTGCAGGTCCTCCTGAAAGGATGATTCCACTTGGATTCTTTTCCTTGATTCTTTCTATTGAAATGCTGTAAGGCATTATTTCACAATAAACTTTTGCTTCTCTAACTCTTCTGGCAATCAGCTGGCTGTACTGAGCACCGAAGTCCAATATTAGTATCATATTCTTTCTCCTCTTATTTGGTGCTATAGTTTGAAGACTCTTTAGTTATCTGGATGTCGTGTGGATGACTTTCCTTAAGACCTGCACCTGTTATCTTGACAAATCTTGCATCTGTTCTAAGAACGTCAATATCCCTGGCTCCGCAGTATCCCATTCCAGCCTTCAGTCCTCCTACCATCTGGTAGATAACCTCGCTGATTGGTCCCTTGAAAGGTACTCTTCCTTCAACGCCTTCTGGAACAAATTTCTTGACATCATCCTGAAAGTATCTGTCCTTGCTTCCCTGGTTCATGGCACCTTCTGATCCCATTCCCCTGTAAACCTTGAATCTTCTTCCCTGATACAATACTGTCTCTCCAGGACTTTCCTCTGTTCCTGCGAACATGGATCCCATCATTACAACATTGGCTCCAGCGGCAATTGCCTTGGGAATGTCTCCTGTGTATTTTATTCCACCATCTGCTATGATTGGTATTCCGTACTTTTTAGCTTCTTCAGCACAGTTGAATATTGCTGTAAGCTGAGGTACTCCAACACCTGCAACAACCCTTGTTGTACAGATTGATCCAGGTCCTATTCCTACCTTAATACAGTCGGCTCCTGCTTCTATAAGATCCTTAACTGCCGCTGCTGTTGCAACATTTCCTGCTATTACCTGAAGGTCAGGATACACGTCTTTTATTTTTCTAACCGAGTTTACTACACCCTCTGAATGTCCGTGGGCAGTATCCAAAGCTATAACGTCAACTTTTTTCTCAACAAGAGCAGCTACCCTTTCCATCATGTCGTCAGTAACTCCAACTCCTGCTCCTGCAAATAGTCTTCCATTTGAATCCTTTGCAGAATTTGGATATTTAATAGTCTTTTCAATATCTTTTATTGTAATGAGTCCGGCTAAAGTTCCATCTTTCGCAACAAGAGGAAGCTTTTCTATTCTGTGCTTGGACAAAATTTCAAGAGCATCATCCATTGATATGCCTTCCTTGGCAGTGATGAGACCCTTGCTTGTCATTGCTTCCTTGATTGGTTTTGTAAAATCATTTTCGAATCTTACATCTCTATTTGTGATTATTCCAATGAGTTTCTTTTGGTCATCTACAATGGGCACTCCTGATATTTTATATCTGCTCATTAGTTCAAGCGCGTCTTCAACCAGGTGTTCCTCCGAAAGGTAAAATGGGTCTGTTATGACTCCATGTTCCGATCTTTTGACTTTATCCACTTCTAAGGCCTGTGCTTCTATAGACATGTTCTTATGGATAATTCCTACTCCACCTTCCCTAGCCATTGCTATTGCCATCTTTGCTTCAGTTACAGTGTCCATACTTGCTGATACGAGTGGTATGTTCAGCTTTATCTTCTTTGTAAGTAAAGTGCTTACATCTACTTCCCTAGGCAGCACGTCCGACTTTGCGGGTACCAACAATACGTCGTCAAAAGTATATCCAGTTTCTAAAATCTTATCCATTGCAACTCCTCTCAAATATTAAATAATCAAATAATTAATGTCAAATTGATTATGCGATATATATTGTAATTTTATATAAACTATCAAAAAAAATATGCTCTGTCAACATATATATCATATTATATCTCATTAATTGTTAAAAAACATTTAAATTTTTATATTTTTAGTGAAATTTAAAAATTAACTGGTATAATTAAAGATAGATTAAAAAGGAAGGATAATTTATGGATAGAAAAATAATTGTAGACAGCTGTACAGACATTAATGATGAAATAAAGGATTATTTTGAAACAATACCACTTAAGATAGTAATTGACAGTGAAGAAATTACCGACAAGAACTTGGATACAAATTTTCTGCTCAATAAGATAAAAGGCAGCCTTACGCTGAAGACCGCATGTCCTTCACCTGGCGAGTATTACGATGCCTTCAAAAAGAACAAAGAGAATTTCGTTGTTACTCTTTCAAGCAAGCTAAGTGGCTCTTACAACAGCGCCTTAACCGCATGCGAAATGATTAAGGATAACTCCATTGACTCCTTTGTCCATGTATTCGACTCAAGGTCGGCTGCTACTGCACAATCAATGATTAGTATAAAAATAAAAGAGCTTATAGATTTAAACCACACTAAGGAAGAAATTGTAAGCATTACATCCAGTTATGTTGAAAAGCTTAAGACACTGTTCATCCTGGAATCCTACGATCACCTTGCCAAGGCCGGCAGACTCAGCAAGGTAAAGGCATCACTTGCAACATTCCTACAGATTTGTCCAATAATGAGTGCAAACAATGAAGGGGAAAT
>NZ_CEZJXU010000225.1:2648-4112 GCF_983023055.1 Dethiosulfatibacter sp.
AATTAAACCTGAACAGGTGCTTCTACAGGACATACGCTAGCGCATGCTCCACAGTCAATACAAGCAGCCTCATCTATTACATAGATATCGTCTCCTGCACTGATGCAACCTACTGGACATTCTGCCTCACAAGCTCCACAGTTAATACATGCTTCATTAATTTTATAAGCCATCATTACACCTCCTTACTGAAACTAAATAAACTCTACATTATTTTACCACTGATGTCAAATCATTTAAAGTAAAATTATTCTGGTTTTTCATTGTTTTTGGGTTTTTCTTTTTTTTCCTGTCTGTCTCTGTTGATATTTCTATCTTTTTTATATCTTTTTTTCTTGTCAGGTCTGTCTTTTCTTTCTTGTCTGTCTTTATTGTCAGGTCTGTCTTTCATCTCGGGTTTGTCTTTTTTATCCAGCTTTACCTGCTTGTTTTTTACATCCTGATTTTGTGGCCTGTCTTTTTTGTCCTGACCGTCTTTTACATCGCCCCTGTTCTTGTTGGGCTTTCCTTTTCTATACTTGCTCTTTCCCTGACCGTCTTTTTTATCGCCCTTGCTTTTTCTGTCAGATTTTCTTGGTTGCCTGCCTGGACTTGGTTCAGGTCTTTCATATCCTACGTCGCCCTTATTCAACTTCTTAACATCTACTTCTTCGAAATCCTCTATTTCATCGATATCGCCTCTATCGCTTCTTCTCCTGATCCTTACCTTTACTTTACTGAGAAGAGGATTTATTCTTATTACATCTCCTACTCCATTTGGAGTTTCTACTCTATCTCCGACTTTAGGCAGACGGTCGAGATTTTCCTCATAAAGATCCTTTTCATAGTTAAGGCAACACATTAGCCTTGAACATATTCCAGATATCTTTGTAGGATTAAGGGAAAGGTTCTGCTCCTTTGCCATCTTTATGGACACAGGTGCAAAATCACCAAGGAAAGTGGAACAGCAAAGCGTTCTTCCACATGGTCCAAGTCCACCTATCATTTTGGCTTCGTCCCTTACTCCTATCTGTCTAAGCTCTATCCTTGTCTTGAATATTGCTGCCAGATCCTTTACAAGTTCTCTAAAGTCCACTCTTCCTTCAGCTGTGAAATAGAATATGACCTTGTTGTTGTCAAATGTATATTCAACATCAACCAGCTTCATGTCAAGACCATGTTCGTCTATTTTCCCCATACACGTTACAAAAGCTTTATGCTCATTCTTCTTGTTCTTTATATTCTTTTCTACATCATCTTTAGTAGCAACCCTCAAAACCTTTTTGAGAGGTTGAATCACTTCTTCTTCACTTATAAGCTTGGGACCTACAACTGCAGCACCAAATTCTATTCCTCTTGCAGTCTCCACTATTACATCATCGTCCTTTTTGACCATCTTGCTGTCAGGATCGAAATAATATATCTTACCAGCTTTCTTAAACCTTACTCCTATTACGCTAATCATGCTTTACCTCCTGTATTCCG
>NZ_CEZJXU010000226.1:0-2185 GCF_983023055.1 Dethiosulfatibacter sp.
TTATTACAGATCCTCTTGACAAGGCAGGTCTTAAGATAACAGATATAGATAAATATTCAGTGGAAATGCAAAACCCTGACATAACAAAGCCTGCAGGAGCAGGTAACGTTCCTGAATCAAACTATAAGATGATAGGTGCCCTTGGAGTAAAGAGAAAAGACATAGAAAGAAAAGACCTCTTGGGTTTCGTCAAGGAACACGGAATGAACGGATGGGCTCCAACCCAGGGACATATTCCTTCGGGAGTTCCATATATTGGATTTGCAATGGAAGACCTTACATCAGGAGACCTTAACAAGGCAATGATTGTGGGAAAAGGAAGTCTCTTCCTTGGAAGAATGACAAACCTCTTTGACGGTGTATCTGTAATCCTCGAAAGAAACCCCGGTGCATCGGATGAGGCACCAGAAAGCACAGTGTCTCAGGAAGCTGTTAAAAAAATGATAGCTGAAGCAATGAGAGGATTTGCATCACAAATGCTTGGCGAGGAGTGATGAAATGGAAGAAAAGAAGATAAAACAACTCATTGGAAAAACAATGCTTGATATAGCAGAAGCAATAGAAACAGGATCATTTGGCGATAAAACCAAGGTAGGAATAACAATCCTTGGAAGCGAGCACGGTACTGAAAACCTCATCAAGGGTGCGGAGCTTGCAGCAAGGAACAACCCGGACATGGAAGTGGTTCTCATAGGACCGAAGAATGATTCAAAACTTGAAACAGTTGAAGTAGACTGTGAAGAAGACATGCACAAGAAAATGGAAGAGCTTCTGGACAATAAATATATTAGTTCATGCGTAACCATGCACTACAACTTCCCAATAGGAGTATCAACAGTAGGAAAGGTATTCACTCCGGGAATGGGAAAAGAGATGTATCTTGCAACCACTACCGGTACATCATCGGTACATAGAAGTGAAGCAATGGTAAAAAATGCACTTCATGGAATAATAACTGCAAAATCAATGGGAATTGAAAACCCAACAATTGGGATACTAAACCTTGACGGAGCAAGACAGGTTGAAAGAGCACTTAAGGATCTAGACTCAAGGGGATATGAAGTGAACTTTGCTGAATCCATGAGAGCAGATGGTGGAGCCGTAATGAGAGGAAACGACCTTCTCTGCGGAACGGCAGATGTAATGGTAACAGACACTCTTACAGGAAATATCATGATGAAGGTATTCTCCTCATTCACAACAGGAGGAAGCTATGAAGCATCAGGCTTCGGCTACGGACCTGGAATAGGTGAAGACTATAATAGGACAATTCTTATCCTTTCAAGGGCATCTGGAGTACCTGTAGTTGCAAATGCACTTTCATATGCAAAGGACCTTGCAAAGGGAAGGCTTGCAGAGAAATGCAGTACAGAGTTTGAAGCAGCAAAAAAGGCAGGACTTGAAAAAATACTAGAATCACTTAAGGAAACGAAGAAATCAGAAGCAAAAGAAGAAGTGAAAATGCCTGAAAAGGAAACTGTAACTAGTCAGATAGCTGGAATAGATATAATGGACCTTGAGGATGCAGTAACGGCATTATGGAAGGAAGACATATATGCTGAAAGCGGCATGGGGTGTACAGGACCTATTGTCAGAGTTAGTGAAGCAAGGCTGGAAGCTGCAAGGGCAGCATTGGTGAAAGCAGAGTATCTGGCTGAATAAATTAGGATTTAGGAAACGGTTATGAAGGTCATCACCCCTCTACTACTTGTGTTACAACGGGTTCCGTTTTGAGGTGCATGACAGTAAAATCGCATAGAAAATCACAGAATAATTGCCTGTTTTTCGCAGGTGGTTATTTTTTTATAAACATTGCAATTACTAAATAATTCTTTCTTTCTGTGGTAAAAATATAATATAAATAGCGGAATTTTAACAGTAATATTTTTGGTTTTTAGGAAACAATAACTTTATTGTTAGAGTAGTTTTGAAAAAATAGCGCTAAAAACTTGCTAAAAAACTGCTAAAATACTGCTGAAAATATGTTATTTCGATTGATCAAGTGGGTGAGTTTAACATTATAGCGTTTATAGCATAAATAAAAATGTGCTTATATCAATAGGTTGGCTATACGGCTTTGAACTAATATTAAGTGGCTATTAGAGCTATGATTTTATGGTTTGAAGCCATTTGTTTTGTTAAGTAATAGAGTTGGGTCGCTTGCTTGAAAACCACTTGCTCACAC
>NZ_CEZJXU010000226.1:2195-4102 GCF_983023055.1 Dethiosulfatibacter sp.
CTTCTGAATATGGAGTTAATTAGTTGTTTTGTATTGGAAAATTGAAATAATTCACTCAATTAACTAAGGCAAATAATACAGTAATACGAACATTTTTTATACCTCCTATTTATTAAGATTTTGTAATAATGAAGATATATTTAATTTGAGGTTGATAAAATAGTCACTTCACTATTATTAATAAGTATACGTTAAATAAAGGGGTATAACATATGAAAACACGGCTCGGGAATTTTTTAAAAGAAAATGAAGAAAGTAAGGAATTATTTGACAAATTAAGAATTGAAAAAGACAAAGAGTCTTTTGATACTCTCTTGAATCAATTCAACGACTATCTATTTAAAACTTATGCAGTGGGCTACATAAAAAGTTCCATACAAACAGGTGTAAGAGACATAAAGCGCAATATTTTTTCACAGATCAAAAGAGACAATGAAGAATTGATATTAAACAATGACTCCAGTAATTCCAATGAACAATACTTGGATAACTTACAAGACCATTCAGTAGACTTTGTAGAAACTATATCAAAGGAAAGCAATAACTTCAAAGGTATTATCTCAGATAAAGAGTTACTAAGCTCCATTGAATCTCTGACAGACAAGCAAAAAGAAGTCTTGTTTTTATTGTTCATCAAAAACATCAATGAGAAATCAATTGCTAATGATAGACATGTATCCATTCAAAGCATCAACAAAGTAAAATTAAAGGCATTGAATCGTTTAAGAGCTGATTGGGGGTGTAAACATGGAAAATGCAGTTGATATAATCAGTAACTTAGGGTTTCCCATAGGAGTATCTGCCTTTCTGCTTATCAGAATTGAAAAGAAGCTGGACGAATTGAATAAAACTATTCTGCAAGTGCTTGAAGCTTTCGTCAAGAACGAATGAAGGTAAAGTAATAGCTATGGGGGATCGGGAATTTAGGGAGAAGTTTTTACTTGCACAAAAGGGAAATGAACAGGTATTGGAAGAAACATTCAAGCAATTTGAATTACTGCTATATAAGAATAGTTATATTAAT
The DNA here is from genome assembly GCF_983023055.1 of Dethiosulfatibacter sp. Classification (NCBI taxonomy): domain Bacteria; kingdom Bacillati; phylum Bacillota; class Tissierellia; genus Dethiosulfatibacter; species Dethiosulfatibacter sp. The sequence goes on from NZ_CEZJXU010000226.1 coordinate 3,220, forward strand.
GGAAGATTTGATAATGATTGCTTTCAAGAGCTATCAGTGTTACTTACCAAATGTATTAAAAGGTTTAAGTTCAATAATGGTATTGGAAATGCATTGTTTCTGAAGCTACTTAAAGAACATCATTCCGAGAAATAAACAACTAGCCTAATAAGGGATAATCCTTGTTAGGTTTTGTTTTGGGCATATTACGTTTAATTAACAAAATTGAATTCATGAGATATGGGGAGTATAATATTAAGTGAATGGAAATTCTATTAAGGGAAAGGGGGAGGGATATGAAGAAGAGAATAGGATTTATTGCGATTATTACCTTAGTAATTATTGTCATATATGTGATAGATAGTGGAATCAGTATTTATAATTTTGTTGACAGACCTTTTAAAGAAGCAATTATTGACCAGTTTATTGCTGATGCTATGGGAAGTGAATTTGATGATGTTTATTTCACCGGCTATTCAGAGACTGGAGACATAAATAGTGAGAATAAAGGCAATAAGGTAACTCAAGAACTGCTGAATGAGTTTTATAAGTATGATGTGGTCAAAGTTAAAGACACTAGTGATATTGACAAAAACTTGTATTATATGATTTTCTTCAATGTTCAGGACACTGATGAATCGATTATGATATATGTTCAGAGTGATGTTTACTTCTCAGTGATTGAGAGAATACATGTTATTGACGAAGATAAAGAAAATAAGATTATCAAGCACAAAGCAGTAACAACCACAACCGATTATTTAATTAAAAATGATAAGCTTGATATTGAACGCTTCAATGAAATATTATTGCATAATTAAAGGGGCTTGCGGGACTGTAACAAACTTTGTGTAAAATAAAAAAATCTTCCATGAAAGTAATTAATAGTATAAAATTAATTATC
>NZ_CEZJXU010000227.1:0-4087 GCF_983023055.1 Dethiosulfatibacter sp.
CAAGGCTTAAGGAAACTTTTCTGCGCATCTTAATAAATGCTTTGGTCACTATCTGCTTCACATCTAGCGCAACGATGTCGCTGTGACCTGGTTAACGCAGCAAAGCTGCTTTCTTGAGGAATTATAAAATAAAATATATTAATGGAGGATTTAATGGAGAAGAAATTTGTAATGCCAACATTTTTTGCTGTAGCATTTGTATGGTTCACAACCCACTTTGGTGGTGGATTCGCATCTGGTAGACAGGTTGTACAGTACTATATTGGTTATGGATGGTATGCATCATTTTTACCTATATTGTCACAGGCAATAGAAGCATTAGTATTTTATTACGCATGGAAATTTGCACTTGAAAAAAGGAAATACGATTATAGAAGCTGGACACTGGAATTTTATAAACCTGTAGAAAAAGTAATGGCTCCAGTATTTGAAGGAATTTTTCAACTTATATTAGTAACCGCAACTGCAGTGGCATTTGCAACAGGTGGAGCAACAATCACAAAAGTATTTGGAACAAGTTATATCCTTAATACATTAGTCATTGCTGCATTCATGTTGGTGCTGACAATATTCGGAGCAGACCTTGTAAGAAAGGCTGCATCATTTATAGCAGTGGCAATCATAACAGGTGTTATCGTAGTTTACGTTCCTAATGTTATTGCCAGCTGGGGAGATATAACAGCAAACATAGCAGGACTTAAGGCAGGAACAATAGAAAGTACAGGAACATTTGCACAGGCTCTTTGGAAGACCATGGTATACGCAGGATTCCAGTCATGTTGCCTTGGTGCTTATCTAGCCCATTCAAATGCTCTAAAAGATGTAAATGATGCAAAAAAAGCTGCAGCATGGGGTTTTGTAATCAATGCAACAATTCTTATGCTTGCTACTCTTGGAATCATGGCATTCTATCAAGATGGAATACTTGATGAAGCTGTACCTGCACTGTTTGTAGTAATGAATGGAGTAGGATCTGCATGGATGACTCCTCTTATTTCAATACTTATAATTCTAGGAGCAGTATCAACTGGTGTTAACTTGATTTACGGAACTACCAACAGAATAGTAAACTTCCTTGGTAAAAACGACAGTGAAGAAGTTCAAAAGGAAAAATTGACAAAAAGAAGTATGGCCGTATCTTTGGCTTATGTTGTAGCAACATGGTGTATAGCTCAGTTCGGATTGATTCCATTGATAGCTAAAGGATATGGAACATTGGGATATATCGCAGTATTTGTAATAATCATTCCTCTTATTGTAAAAGGTTTAAAGGGATGGAAACCTGTTGCTGAAAGTGCGGATAAGGCAAACTAAAAATAAACTCAAGAAGAAAATGGAGGCATATATGAAAACAGAAATATCAAAAGTAATGACGGAGGAACTTGTAGGAAAATTAAAGGAAATATCAGGTAATGATTGGGTTGTAACGGATCTTTCGCAAATGCAGAGTTATTTGTATGATGAAACTGAACTTGCTGTAAGACCTGTAGCATCTGAAGACTGTGCCGTTATCAAGCCGGGAACAGCTGAAGAAGTGGCTGAAATAGTTAAGCTTGCCAATGAATATCTTGTGCCTATAGTGCCTAGAGGTGGTGGAACAGGTCTTTGCGGAGCAGCAATACCAACTAAGCCTAGTATTGTAATATCTTTAGAACGACTTAATAAGCTTGTAGAATTTGACGACAAGAATATAATGATAACCGTGGAAGCTGGAGTTACTCTTGAAGGACTTCTTGAAGAACTTAAAGAACATGACAAGCTTTTCTTCCCGGTACATCCTGGAGATGAGGGTGCACAGATAGGTGGAATGGTTGTTGAAAATGCCGGTGGTGTAAGGGCTGTAAAACACGGTATTATGAGAAATCATATAAAAGGTGTTGAAGTAGTTCTTCCAACTGGAGAACTTGTGAATCTAGGTGGAAAACTTATTAAAAACAACATGGGATATGATCTTCTTCATATGATGATAGGAAGCGAAGGTACTCTTGGAATAGTTACAAAGGCGACTCTTAAGCTTTATGCCAAGAATCCAAATATTGGTACACTTCTTGTATCATTCAATTCTGCTGAGGAAGCATCAGACGTAGTGCCTAAGATACTTCAGGATGGAATCACTCCTCTTGCAATAGAATATATGGACAGGGAAGTTGCTTTGGAATCGGCCAAGCATATTGGACAGGCATATCCTGCAACTGAAGGCTGTGTTGACTTGATGTTTATCCTTGATGAAGCTACAGAAGATGAGCTTTATGAAAAGTGTGAAAGAATAGTTGGAATGTGTGAGGCAAACGGAGCAGTTGACAGTCTTATAGCAGAGACTACAAAAGAGCAGAGAGCCCTTCTTGAAATTAGAAGTAATGTTTATACTGCATACAAGGAAAACATTGCAGATGCTCTTGATATTGCAGTTCCTTCAGGTTCGGTTCCGGATATGTTAAAGGACATAGACAGAATTGCCAAGAAGTATAATACGACTTCTCCTGTAGTAGGACATATTGCTGACGGTAATGTACACAATTTCTTAATGCTCGACAATGGTGAAATCCCTGAATACATTGAAGACATTAGAAATGAAATGTACGAAGCAGCCATAAGCTATGGTGGAACAGTAACTGCAGAGCATGGTACTGGGAAAACAAGGATGAAGCATATGGCTCAGCAGTATTCAGCACGTGAAATTGAGATAATGAAAAATATTAAGAAAGCTTTTGATCCTAACGGAATATTCAATCCAGGAACAATTGTGGACTAAAGAATCATAACTAAAAAATCTGCAGACACAGTCTGCAGATTTTTTTATTGCATTAGAAAGCTAAAATATGTAAAGTTACCTGAAGTGTATTATTCTTTTACCAGGTGATGGTATCTGTGTCCAAGAACTTCTATTTCGCAGTCTTTTATGTAACCAAGATGTTTGTATATGTTGAATGCTTTTTCGTTATGAATTTCTGCTATTATGGATATCTTTTCATATCCATCTTCAATGCCTTTTTTCTCGGCAGCAGCAATAAGAATCTTTGAGAGACCTTTTCCTCTGAATTCAGTTGATACGGCAAGATTGTCTATATAGTACTCGTCATCAAAGGCTTCTCTTGAATTCCTGATTTTCTCAGAATAATAAAGGAATGATTTTTCATCATTTACGAATCGCTTTTTTAGTTTTTTAATTACAGTTTCGTTCAATTCATTCATTAGGGAAGCTGGATAGGTAATGACAGATGCTGCCACTTCTCCGTTTATTTCAATCACAGTGCAGTACTCATGGCTGAAACGGTTGTTGTTTTCAGAAAATAGATTCTCCATCTCTTTTTTGATGGATTCTTCATTGTCAAAGCCTGTAAATATTTTGGCCAAGTCATCTATGGCTTCCATTATAAGACTGGCTGCTGTAAGTTTATCTTCTGGTTTGGCATTTCTTATTATCATGTGTACCTCCAATATTTTATTGTATATTGATTTAAATTGAATTTATTTATTGACGGATATGCTGGAATACTATAGAATTACTTTGATAATCAAAATAAATTTTATGGAGAACAAGTGAATAATCTAAAAAAAGTTATAAAAGAGAACCTGCACAAGCCTATTGTAATGTTGACAGCAATTTTATCTGTGCTTTTTCTTATGGTAGGTATGCATAAGGCAATCGTTCTTTAGATTTACTCATATTGGATATTCTATATGAGTATTAAAAAATATTCAAATTATTTTAGCTTAGAAAAGAAAATAGTGTATAATTAAATTAATAAATGAAATGACATCTTGGCATACGGGGTGTCATTTTTATTTTTGTATCTTAATAAATACTTTGTTTCTCATTTTAAGAAACCTTATCAAAATGAGAAAAAACTATTTTTGATGGATTCGCAGTACTAGTACAAGTTTTAGTAGTAGAAATTTATCATATTGAGAAGTTATGTGGAATGAATATTGTCAAAAACGTTGAAAAACAGGGAATTTGATCTTGGCATGGTCCTTGCTTATATAATAGTTGTATTGATTTTATATTGTAGCTTAAGAAAGTTGTATGTGTATAACACCTTGAAGCATTGGTGTTATACAGTTAAGGAAACTTTCTACGCGGGCA
>NZ_CEZJXU010000228.1:0-4077 GCF_983023055.1 Dethiosulfatibacter sp.
GGATTATACCACCCCTTCTTTACAGAAGGAAAAGCTGGAAAAAGTGTAACTATTTCAAGATACTTTTCACTGGAAGTCTGAATTGTAGCCTGGGATCCAAGAGAAATACTTCCCTGCTCAAGATTCCTACAGCCTACACCTATGGTTTCACAACCCTTGTCTGAACCTGTTGCTACAACCAAAAGACCCTTAGGCAGCATTGTTTCCCTTGATGCTTCTTCAGTTATTTTCCCTAGAATTGTACAAGGTTCAACCAAGTCGTTTAAATATCTATTGTCAAGGTCGAAAATCTGCCTTTTTATATCATTCTTTCCCGCCCACTTAAACCTTTTATAGTCAAAAGGAAGGTGTCCTACGGTCGATGCAGTACTGTCTGCAAATCTTCCAGTAAGTCTATAGTTGAGATATGTTGAAAGAAGAAGATATTTATCTGTCTTCTCCCATATTTCTGGCTCATTGATCCTTATCCAGTTAGCCCTGAATTCTCTGTTATAAGTATCACCGATTCTTTTGAACTTCACAAGTTTCAGAAGGATATTTGCCCAGATCTTCATAGGTCTGATTTCTTCGTTTTTTCTCTTGTCCATCCATATTATGCAATCCCGTAGCACCTTTCCTTTTTTGTCTACAACAACTATGGAATCTCTTTGACAAGATACTGTAACTCCCTCTACTCTGTCAAAGAGGTATCGGTCATTTTCGTAAAGGGATTTTATTCCTGTACATATTTTATTCCATATAATATCCGGATGGATTTCCTTCCAACCCGGATTCAATGACTTGTATTCTTCAATAGCTGATTTAAATTTAAAAAGAAGATTGCCTTGGAGGTCAAAAACCAGTACCCTTACACTCTGTGTCCCGCAATCAATAGTTATGAAGCAGTTATTATCCACAGCCCCTCCTGAAAATATTTATTTTTAAAAACACAAAATCCGTCTCTTGTACGCTAAAACCATTATATCAGAATTGGCAGGGAGATTGTATTAAATGATTTAATACTTCGAAAAGTTAACTATTCAACATTTCCCTTGTTTTTATTGAACTTTTCTCAATTTTATGTTATATTAGATATTAAAAAAAGCAAAGAGAGGCAGCTATGATAACAGTAATAGATGGTAAAGGTGGAGGACTTGGCACCAGAATAATCGAAGAGCTACGGAAAACCTACGGCAATAAAGTTGGAATAGTTGCACTTGGAACAAATGCAACAGCTACAAACTCAATGAAAAAAGCAGGAGCTGACCAAGCAGCAACTGGTGAGAATCCGGTAGTCATCAACAGCAAAAAAGCCAAACTCATTCTAGGACCCATTGCAATAATACTGCCTGACGGACTCATGGGCGAAATAACTCCAAAGATGGCTGAAGCTGTCGCAAACAGCGATGCAAAGAAAATACTACTACCCTCGTCACAATGCAATATTGACATAGTTTCAACATCTCCAGACGCAAACATGTCCGCATTAATAAATGAACTTATAGAAAAAGTTGGAAAAGAAATATTCTAGGAGGATTTATGGAATTTGTCACCTCAATCCATTGCATAGATGGAAGAATTCAAGAAAAAATTAATAAGTATTTGAAAGAAAAATACAATGCAAAACACGTGGACTCAATAACAGAACCAGGACCTTGTTATACCTTGGCTGCCCACAACGATGAAGCACTAATTGCTTCAATATTGAGAAAAGTCGACATTTCTGTTTACACGCATGGCTCAAAGGTTATTGCAGTATCCGGCCATTACGACTGTGCCGGAAACCCTGTTTCAAAAGAAGAGCAGGAAGAACATATCAAGAGTAGTCTTGAATTTTTAAAATCAATATATAAAGATATAGAAATCATTGGTTTTTATATAAACGATGATTGGGAAGTAGAAGAAGAATTAACAATATAATTTTATCAAAAACTAAAAAAGAGAAAACCTAAATTTTCTCTTTTTTATAGTTCAAAGAAACTTTCTTGATATTCATTGTCTTATTCTTCATCATCATCATCGTCGTCGTCGTCGCCGTTGTAGAAATCATCCTTCATATCGCTTTTACTCAAAACTTCTGCAACCTCGGACTTTTCAGGAAGCAATATCCACATAAGGATATAAAGCATAATTCCAATTCCGTATAACCACGTAAATACAAACCACACAATTCTCACAATAGTAGGATCTATATCGAAATATTCAGCAACTCCCTGGCATACACCTGCTATTTTTTTATTGTCAGTATTTTTATACAGTTTCCTCTCCATTAAACTCATCACCTTTCAATAATATTGATTATCTTATTTATACATCATTACCCTTAAATAGATATTAAAAAATTATTAAAATTACATTAAGTCAAGTTATAAGTCAAAAGCATATAGTTGAGTCAAAACAATATATTCTGTATCCGGATGTTTCAACTGGATATAGTATATATTGTTTTGTTACGAAACTTGATTTTGACTTAAACTACCTTTCCTGTCAAAAGCATATAGTTGAGTCAAAGCAAAATCTGCTGTATCTGGACGCTTCAACTGGATACAGTATAGATTGTTTTGTTACGAAACTTGATTTTGACTTAAACTACCTTTTAGTAAAAAGCACTCTATGATTTAAGTGTTTTTCATAAGTCTGCTATTCATCCAGGTTTCTCTTGTAATAATGTAATTGCATTCAATATGGTAAGAATCAAGCTGCTCAATTATTTTTTTATCTTCCTTATAAAGTACATATCCGGCATGTTCAAGTGACTTAACAGAATTCAAATTATCCTTCCAAACCTGTGCATGTACCTCATTTACGTTCAGAACATTAAAGCAATAGTCATATACAAGCTTTCTTGCTTCCTTCATATATCCCTTTCTCCAGCAACGCTTAGCAATACGTTCTGCTTCACTAGGAATAATGACTGATCCGTCGGGATATTCTATGGGCTTCCATACCCAATATGTACCTATAATTTTTCCTGTCTCATTGTTGATTATTGCCCAGGAAATAATCTGCTCTAATTCAGAATATTTTTTGAGGTTTTCTCTTGTCTCCAAGATGTTTCCAGGAGCATTATTTCCAGTCCATCGATGTATGTCAGGATCCTTTGACAACTTGTACCATTCAGGTGCATCTATTTGAACATTTATCTCTCTTAGCGTTATTCTATTTGATTCTAAAATTGGTGTATTTTCAATATTAGTCATAATTCCACCCCATTAAATGTATCATTGATATTATACCCCCACAAACCTTAACTAATCATAACTTTGAAGTCTAAAAGACATAAATAAATCCGCTGAATATTTCAGCGGACATATTTTCTTATTGTAATACTGTTAATATAAAACAGGTACATATAATCCCGGATCTTTCTTCACTCCGTACTTTCTCACCTCGAAATGTACATGAGGTCCAGTACTGTATCCCGTGCTTCCTACTGCCGCTATCTTCTGTCCTTGATAAACCATTTCACCGACATCTACATAAATCTTTGAACAGTGTGCATATACAGTAGAATATCCACCACCGTGGTCTATTTGAACCATGTATCCGTAATCTCCAAACCAACCTGAATATATTACCTTGCCTCCATCTGAAGCCTTTATAGGTGTTCCAGTTGAGTTTGCAATATCAACTCCATAATGGTAGCTTCCCCACCTTGATCCGTATCTTGAAGATACATATCCTGAAGGAAGTGGATTTATGAAAGTTCCTGTTCCTTTCTTTGGAGGAGGTGCGATAGTACCGTTATATACGACTTTTGTAACAGGATTCGAAATTATATCTTCCTCGATTACTTCCCTTTCTACCTCTATTCCATTTTCCCTTATTATCTTTGCATCGACTTCCCTGATTCCGTATTTTCCTGATTTTTTCACAGAATACTCATCGTTATATAGCCATGATACTTTTTCATATTCCGTTTCATAGGGAATCTTTTCTTCATATGTAGCAAGCTCCACAGTCCTCACACCAATATATGGTTTTGGAATTATCAGTGAAAGCTTGTCTCCAGGATGAATCAGTTCCGAGTTAATAGTCGAATTAGCAGATATCAGCTCGTCAACTGTCAAGTTGTACTGGCTGGATATTGTCCAAAAG
>NZ_CEZJXU010000229.1:0-4073 GCF_983023055.1 Dethiosulfatibacter sp.
TCTACCAATATTATAACGGGCATTAATTTCACTACTTCTTTGTAGTTGCCTTATATAGTATATATGATAAAGGTAAAAATAGCTACATATTTATTTTTTGTGTTACAATATCATTAGTTTCAATGCTTCTGATAGGCTAGTCTCTGTGCTCCATCCTTAGTATATATTATTCCACACTGGATAAATCCTCTCTTCTCCAGCATTCTTTGCATGGCAATGTTGTCCCTATGAGTATCTATTTTAAGGTTTCTGCATTCCTTGTAACACCACTAATTGTAGTATATATTGCTCAAAAAATCAAAAAAGATGCTTCTCAGCACCTTTCATTGAATACTATTAAAATATTTTATTCTGTTATGTCGCTGTGGTAAGACTGGAGCGATTTCTTTTCAGATGTAGATTCACCATTCTTAATATATGCATCGATACCATTGGCGCTGGCAAGAGCCGCTGTCATGGCAGTAATATAAGGCACCTTGTGCTTGATTGCTATCTTTCTGATGAATGAATCATCGATCTCACTAAGCTTGGACATAGGTGTATTAATTATATAATTAATTTCATCGTTTGCGATGGCATCAGCTATATTCGGTCTTCCCTGATGAACCTTTTTAATCACTTCACAGTTGACACCATTTTCTTTCATATACTTGCATGTTCCGTCTGTAGCAACAATATTGAACCCTATCTCTTCAAACTTACTTGCCGCTATTAGGGCCTCAGCTTTGTCCTTGTCATTGACACTGATAAGTACCGTTCCTTTAAGGGGCAGGTGAATTCCTGCTGCTTCCTTAGCTTTGAAATATGCCAGTTCGAAAGACTTGGCCATACCAAGAACCTCACCTGTAGACTTCATTTCAGGTCCCAATACAGGATCAACCTCAGGAAACTTATCAAATGGCAACACCGCAGCCTTAACTCCGAAGTGAGGAATCTTCTTGTTCTTCATATCCTTGACCGGATAGTCCTTTCCTTCATGCTTGGCCATCATAATTTTTGTGGCTATTGTAGCCATCGGAATATTGCAGACCTTGGAAACCAGGGGCACAGTCCTTGAAGCTCTTGGATTGGCTTCAAGTACATAGACCTTATCATCGGCAATGGCATACTGCATATTCATAAGTCCCACAACCTTCATCTCGGCTGCAATACGTTTTGTATAATCTATAATAGTATTTATATGTTTTTCAGCTATGCCTACTGGTGGAATTACACAGGCAGAGTCCCCTGAGTGAATGCCAGCATACTCGATATGCTCCATTACTGTAGGCACAAAGGCATCTGTACCATTTGATATGGCGTCAGCTTCAGCCTCAGTAGCACTTCCCAGGAATCTATCAACAAGAATTGGTCTCTCCGTTGTCACACCGATGGCTTCCTTCATGTATGTGTTGAGCATACTTTCGTCATGGACAATTTCCATTCCTCGGCCTCCCAGTACATAAGATGGTCTAACCATAAGTGGATATCCTATTCTCTCGGCTATGACAAGAGCTTCATCTATATTGACTGCCATACCTGATTCAGGCATTGGAATCTCCAACTTGTCCATAATTTCATTGAACTGCTCCCTATCTTCTGCCAGATCAATAGTCTCTATGGAAGTACCTAGGATGTTAACTCCAGCTTCCTGAAGTTCTGCTGCTATATTAAGTGGAGTCTGTCCGCCGAATTGCACTATGACACCGACAGGTTTTTCCTTCTCATAGATACTAAGTACATCCTCTACTGTAAGAGGCTCAAAATATAGCTTGTCCGATGTATCGTAATCCGTTGATACAGTCTCAGGATTACAGTTGACCATTACTGTCTCATATCCCAAATTCTTAAGGGCAAATGCAGCATGAACACAACAATAGTCGAACTCTATTCCTTGACCGATTCTGTTTGGTCCGCCGCCAAGTATCATAACCTTTGGCTTATCACTTGCAGTAGTAGTATCCGGTGCATTGTATGTTGAGAAATAATACGATGCATTCTCAACTCCACTTACAGGTACTGCCTCCCATCCTTCAACAACTCCCAGAGCTATCCTCTGGTCTCTAATTTCTTTTTCAGCTATACCAAGATGCTTAGCAAGGTATCTGTCTGCGAAACCGTCTTTCTTTGCCTGTACCAGAAGTTCGTTTGGAACAGCACTTCCCTTGTATTTGAGGATTTCCTCTTCAAGGTCCACTAATTCCTTCATCTGATTCAGGAAATATGGTTTTATATATGTTTTTTCATAGAGCTTGTCAATGTCGGCTCCCTTTCTAATTGCTTCATACATTATAAACTGTCTCTCACTTGAAGGCTCATTTAACTTAGTCATAAGCTCTTCCAATGACAGTTTATTAAAATTCTTTGCAAAACCAAGACCGTATCGATCTATCTCTAGGGATCTTATAGCCTTTTGAACTGCTTCCTTATAGTTCTTTCCTATACTCATGACTTCGCCAACTGCACTCATCTGAGTGCCTAGCTTGTCCTTTGAACCAACAAATTTTTCAAATGCCCATCTGGCAAACTTGATTACCACGTAGTCTCCTGAAGGTGTGTATTTATCTAAAGTCCCATCTCTCCAGTATGGAATCTCGTCCAAAGTCAACCCGCAGGCAAGCATGGCTGAAATAAGGGCGATTGGAAAACCTGTAGCTTTTGAAGCAAGAGCCGAAGACCTTGATGTCCTAGGGTTGATTTCTATGATTACAATACGGTCAGACTTTGGATCATAAGCGAACTGAACATTGGTTCCACCTATTACCTCAATTGCCTCAACTACATCGTAAGAATGCTTCTGTAGTCTCTTCTGAAGGTCCTCGCTGATATTAAGCATTGGAGCTGAACAGAAGGAGTCTCCCGTATGGACACCGATGGCATCTATATTTTCTATGAAACAAACTGTTATCATCTGGTTTTTGGCATCACGTACTACTTCAAGCTCCAGCTCTTCCCAACCTAGAACAGACTCTTCAATAAGTATCTGGCCTACCATACTGGCTGATATACCCCTTGAAGCTATTGTCTTCAACTCGTCTACGTTGTATACAAGACCTCCACCTGAACCACCCATTGTATATGCAGGTCTGACAACTACGGGGTATCCCAGATCCTTGGCTATTACTTCAGCTTCTTCAACACTATAGGCCGCTTCACTCTTTGGCATTTCAATACCAAGTTTGTTCATTGTTTCCTTAAAAGCGATACGGTCCTCGCCTCTTTCTATTGCATCCATCTGAACACCGATTACCTTAACGCCGTATTTATCCAAAACACCATGCTTGTGAAGATCTGAGCAAAGGTTAAGGGCAGTCTGTCCACCAAGATTTGGCAATACAGCATCCACATTCTCCTTCTCAAGAATCTCTATGATGCTCTTCTCGTTCAAGGGCTCTATGTATGTAACATCAGCAATCTCAGGATCCGTCATTATTGTTGCAGGGTTGGAATTAACAAGTACTATCTCATATCCAAGATTTCTAAGGGCCTTACAGGCTTGAGTGCCTGAATAGTCAAACTCGCAGGCTTGTCCAATAACAATTGGACCTGACCCGATAATCAGAATCTTATTTATATCATCTCTTTTTGGCATATTTGCCTCCCAATTTCATTTTATGTTCTAAATATTGTAACACAAAATGAAAATAAATCCAGCTTTTTGTTTTTTTATTCACGAGTTTTTTCAACTCATTTAATTACGAAATATCCAAAATAATATTATCGTTTTCTATGGATACATCCTTGAAGACATCAAGGAGTGAATTGCCGTATGGTCCCAATAATTTGACCATATCATCGCTGTTGATTAATTTTATTTCAACAGGTGCTGTTTTTTCATTAAGCAAATCACACAAGGCATCCAGATTATTTCCATAGTGTTCAGGAAAATCAAGCATTTCTTTCAGGTATTCATGAGCCCTTTCTTTCGATGTCATTTCTGAACCGTTAATAATTATCCTAGTCATCTGTATCCTCCATTGTAGTTTATATCGCATTCGTACCATTTTCTATTTCCCGACTTAGTATGAATCAAAGCTTAAACAGAAGCTCTCTTTAACAGACCTTCCTTCACAGACTCAAAAAGATACAAATAC
>NZ_CEZJXU010000230.1:0-4062 GCF_983023055.1 Dethiosulfatibacter sp.
CAATATCACGCTGGGGGATTTTACCATTGATCGAACAATAATTGACCACTATATCTCCAGTGATCCAAATTTCTATATTACAGAGATTCAGATACCTTTATTAGAATAAGTTTTAAAAACAAACAAAAAACTTCGACAAGGAATCATTCACTTGTAGAAGCTTTTTGTATTTGAATTTATTAATAAATATTAGTTTATAGCCTAGGTTTTTTTCCAAATATCTGTTCTGTTATTCGACTTCTTTATTAAAGGATCTTATCTAAGGCTTCAACAAACACCTTGGTCTGGTCAATGGTTCCAGTACTCACCCTTATCCATGTATTCCAATTCCATAGGAATCCTCCACGGATAATTACTCCAAGCTTCATTAGATCCTCAAATGCTTTTTTTGCATCAGTCTCTATATTTACAAATACGAAGTTTGCATTTGACTTGACATACTCCAGACCCTTTTTATCAAAATATTCTTCCATTATCTTTATAGATTCATAGTTCAAATCTACAGTCTTATTGATATGATCATCATCCTGTAAAGCTCCAAGCGCAGCTGCCTGAGCCAAAAGATTCACATTAAATACACCCTTGACCTTAGTCATATTGTTAATAATATCCTCTGATGAAAGTGCATATCCAATCCTTGTTCCTGCCAAGCCCGCAACCTTTGAAAGTGTTCTCAATATTATGGTGTTCTTCCTGGTCTTAAGTATTTCCATACCACCTGTGTATTCAGGATTTCTTATACCATAATCATAGTATGCCTCATCAAGTACAAGGACTGTGTCTTCAGAAATATTCTCAACAAGATAATTGATTTCATCATCAGTCATTATATTTCCTACAGGATTATTGGGATTGCATACATAAATCAGTTTAGTGTTTTCATCTGCAACCTCTATCATCTTTTCGAAATCATGTTTGTAGTTTTTAAGTGGTATCTTCACTGCTTTTCCACCCATATGGGATACACTTGATCCATAAAGTCCAAAGGTTGTATCCGCCATTATCGCATTGTCGCCTTCATTTATAATGGCTTGGGCCATCATTGTTAGTATCTGCTCTCCACCGTTTCCACAAATCACATTTTCAATTTGAAGTCCATGCTTTTGTGCTATTGCAGTTCTAAGCTCCAAAGCTGCTCCGTCAGGATATATATTTACCATTCCAGCTTTCTCAATGATATTTGCTACAGCCTTAGGTGATGGACCAAGAGGATTTTCATTTGATGCAAGCTTTACAACTTCTGTTAGTCCATATTCCTTCATAACCTCTTCAACGAGTTTTCCAGGCACATATACTCCCATATTCTCAAGTTCTCTTCTAAACATATTTTTATTAATTGTGTTTTCCATAATATTTAATTTCTCCTATCGAATATTTTTAACAATAATTTGAAGTTCAGTAAATATTGATTATTCAGCATACACCCTTGCTTCTTCCTTGCCGTCAAGTACTCTGATTGATCCAAGTACCAGGGACTCAAGTTCATTTTCTCCAGCATGTATATGAACTGGAGCTATGAATTTAACTCTCTTTGAAATCCATTCAGTAATCATCTTAGAATATGCAATTCCACCAGTTATAGCTATAGCATCAACCTTACCTTCAACAACAGTAGCAAGTTCTCCGATACCCTTTGCAATCTGATAAGCCATAGCTTCGTAAACCATTGCAGCTTCCTTGTTTCCTTCTGCAATCATCTTTTCAACTTCTCTAGCATCGTTTGTTCCTAGGTAAGAGATTAGTCCTCCCTTTCCTCTAAGCTTAGCCTTCATTGTTTTCTGGTCGTTCTTGTAACACATTGAAATCAAGTCCTTACACGGAACTCTTCCAGCTCTCTCAGGAGAGAATGGACCTTCGTCATCTGATACTATGTCAACCATTTTGCCGTTTTTGTGAACAGAAATACTCATTCCGCCCCCAAGGTGTGCAACTATTATAGTCGAATCAGTATATTTCTTATTTAACTCTTCTGCAGTCTTTATTGCTACCGCTCTCATGTTAAGGGCATGGGCGAGACTCTTTCTTTTTATATCTGCCATTCCAGAATATCTTGCAATGTCTTCAAGCTCATCAACAGCTACCGAGTCATATATGAATGAAGGTATGCCCAGTTTTTCAGCCATTTCATAGGCTATTATTCCACCAAGGTTTGATGCATGTTCAACAACTGGTCTATTCTTAAGGACATCAACCATTACGTCATTTACCTTATATGCACCTGACTTAACCGGAGGAAGAAGTCCGCCTCTTCCAACTACTGCCGAAAGATCCTTCACGTCATAATTAACTTCATTAAGAAAGCTCATGATCTCGTTGTATCTCATTTCGTATTGGTCAGCTACACGGTCATATTTTTCGATTTCTTCGTTTGAATGTGTTATGTTTTTTTCGTATATTTCCTTGTCATCTTCATATATTGCAATCTTTGTAGAAGTTGATCCTGGATTAATCGCTAAAATATTATACATAGGTTACTCCTTATACTTTATATTTTCGTTGCACACGTTTCCGGGGTTGCTGTCTTTTTTTTATTTGCCAATGCAAGGAATATTCCCAACGCAATAGACAAGAAAGCTGCCGCTACTATTCTATATTCACTTGGCAATAAAAATGTTATTGTATGTGCTGGTATCCAGAAAAAAGGTATAGTTTTTAACAATACAAAATTTACATATGAATTCCAGTCCGCATCCTTTAATACATCATTAAGAGAAGGTTTTTTAATTATTCCGCCTACGTTTAAATTGATATATGAATCCGTACATTTATGACATGCCATGAATACAGGTGCAAAAATTAAATTCATTGTGGATGCTGTGAAAAATGCAAATAATAAACTAGAACCCTCACCTGGCAGATATCCTTTTGCCTGAGCTGCTATGACCCCACCTGCAAACAGCTGAAATGCCAGTGTTATCCACATTCCAAACAACCCCCACACAATTGCCTTATACATCATTCCTACTGATTTACTCCATTTCCCACTCCTAATTCTTAGGGCCAGCAATTCTCCCATTGTTGCCAGAATTGCAAATTTAGCAAATGACATCATATATGGATGAGCTGAAGTCATCCTTAAAAATATCGGATTGGTTTGTGGGGATACTATGAACAGTACCGCCAAAACTATCCCTCCAATCCATATAAAATCACCTTTTCTCATTTTGTTCTCCTTTTCTTTTATACTAAATTATTATACTGCTGCCGCTGATAATACCAATGACAAATACTTTTCTTCTGAAGTTGAACCTCTTGATGTAAGAACGATGGGTACCTTTGCGCCTACTATGAAGCCTGCCATTTTTGCACCCGCTGAATAAATCAGAGATTTTCCAAGAATATTTCCTACTGTTATGTTTGGAACAAGCATTATATCTGCATCTCCTGTAACTGGGCTTTCATATCCTTTTATTTCGGCCGATTCCTTGCTCATTGTAAGGTCATAAGATATTGGACCCTCAACTATACAGTTTTTTATTTCACCGTTGAGATACATATCCTTAAGGGCACCTGCATCAACTGATTCGGGCATCTTTGGATTAACTTTTTCAACAGCTGCCAGAGCTGCAACCTTTGGCTTGTCATATCCAAGTGAAATCAACGTATCCACTGCATTTTCAAGTATCTGCTTTTTCTTGTCAAGGTCAGGATACATCATCATTCCACCATCTGTAGTCGCAATAAGCTTGTGGTAGTTTGGAACCTCGTTGAATACTATATGAGACATTACCTTGCCTGTTCTAAGTCCTTTTTCCTTGTCAACTACTGCCTTAAGAAGATCTCCAGTCTGAATTTTTCCCTTCATGATGAAGTCAGCCTGATTGTTTCTTATAAGCTCAACAGCCTTGTATGAAGTTTCCAGATCACCTTCAACATCTACTATTTCTGAATCTTCCTTTTTAAAATCAAGTTTTTTAAGTATTTCCTTTATTTCAACACTTTTTCCTACTAGGACAGATTTGATAAGCCCTTCATTTTCAGCCTTCTGTACAGCTTCCAATGTATGCTCATCATGTGCGCATACCACTGCAACTCTCTTTACTCCATCAATGTCTTTAACCA
>NZ_CEZJXU010000231.1:0-4053 GCF_983023055.1 Dethiosulfatibacter sp.
GCTTAATTGTATAATTAACTTGAACTAATAAAAAAAATCCATAGTGGATCAAACTGTAATATAATTGAATCGCTGAACACAATAATATATACAGGAGATGAACTCACTATGGACAATATTAATGATACATCAATTCAACGAAAAAATAAACACTTAAATGCATTCGAACGCGGACAAATTCAGTTATTAAATGATGAAGGTCTTACACCTTATGCCATAGGTAAAAGATTAAGAAGAGCCTCTAATACCATACGAAACGAACTAAATCGAGGTACTGTTTTACAGATAAAAGCCAATAAGACTGTAAATATCTACTATCCAGATACTGGACAAGCTATATACGAAAGGAACCGAGCTAATTGTGGACCTAAATTCAAGTTCCTATCCTGCTCAAGTTTTATAAGTTTTGCAGAAAAAAAGTTTTATGAAAATACACACTCTATCGATTCTATCTGTGGTGTAGCAAGACTTCGAGAATTATTCGATAAAGACAAGATGGTTTGTACAAAGACGTTGTACAACTATATCAATTTAGGTCTACTTGGTATTGCTAACATAGATCTGCCTCTTAAAGTTAAGAGAAGCACAAAAGCAAAACGTATACGCAAGCATAAAAAAGTCCTTGGGAGAAGTATTTCCGAACGTTCTGAGGGAATTAACGATCGTAGTGAATTTGGCCACTGGGAAATAGATTCAGTTATAGGAAAGAAAACCAAGGGAGAGCCGACACTGATGACTATTACTGAACGTAAAACGCGAAAAGAGCTAATCAGAAAGATTCCTAATCAATCTTCAGAATCAATTATGAACGCACTCCAGACACTAGCTATAGATGCAGGAGATCTCTTCTCTACCGTTTTTAAAAGCATAACTGCAGATAATGGTTCTGAATTCGCTGAACTATCAAATCTAGAAGAAATAACCGGCACTAAAATCTACTTTGCTCATCCTTACACTTCTTCTGAGAGAGGTACAAATGAACGGCACAACGGCCTTATAAGACGGTTTATACCTAAAGGTAAATCGTTACTCAATTACTCTATAGATAACATAGCTAAAATCCAAAACTGGTGCAACACATTGCCACGTAAGATTTTAAACTATCTTACACCTGATGAAGCATTTCAGGATGAGCTATATAGGATACAATAATTACAGACATACATATTTTTACAGTTAAAACTAGTTCAATTTGTTATTGCAATTTAGGTCCTCTCATATACTTATCAAACAAAGTACCTACAAAATTTTTACCTTTGGCTACTTCCCTATAATTAACCCCATTATCTGAAATAGCTATACCGACCTGCCCTTTCATTTTTATGTTTATACTGTGAACTTTATCTTGTAACATATTTTATCTCCTTTAAGTTAATATTATTGTCACTTCATCAGATGCCGCGAATGTATAGGAAGCCTTATCAGCAGTATCTTCTACTATATGGTCATTGCCTAAATCAACTACTATTACTGCCTCATCAGATTGCGAAGTGACCATTAAACTAGCAGTATCATATACGGTGGCAGCTGGATATTTACTTGTAACTCCTCCAATAACTCCTGCACTTCTTATCCAATTCATATAATTACCAGAAGAAATGATGAATTCGTTATCAGAAATAATACTTACAGTAACTGTTCTATCACCCATAGGTGTCGTAAAGAAGGGCACAGACAGTGTAAAACTATCTCCTCCAGCCTTCAAAAATTCCTTCACTGTATGCCTACTTTCCCCATCTAGAGAAATTTCAATGGTAAGAGTAGTATCCAGTGCACAACTTGCGTTTATGGTTAAATCAAAATACAAGTGGGCATCCTGTCCCATTTCCATAGTAATTGCTCTTACAGTAGGTGTACTGTTAATAGTTATGTCTGCATCAGATATATCAGATACGACCCCCATTATATCGGGGTTAAAGAATATTCCCTTATCAGCAAGCTTCATCTCTCTTAATTCACCAGTATTTTGAGCATTGTAGGTCAATCTCAATCCATCGGTTTCCTTATAAATAAAGGCCTTTCCACTGTTTTCAGTAACTCCATCACCATCACCTTCACCTAGTACTATCTTTGGAATATTGTAACCAGTTATTGGATCTTGAAAAAATTTAAATGCCATCTTAACATCTTCATCATATTGATAAACCATGACCGGATATTCCGTTTCCTCTGTTGTCATGTCCTTTTCAGAATCATCAGTCCAATACAAAGGATCTCCATCATCGTTGGTAAACTGCACCTGTGGAAGATCATCCCTCCTCGTAGCCTCGATGAAATCATGGAATTGAGCTCTCAAATCCTGTCCATAAATTGCTGGTGCACCAGTCAAAGGATCCCATGTGACAAGCTTGTTGACTGCCAGATTTGCAAACCTTCCCGAATTAGCATAAAGTGCATTTATTATATCATAAAACTGTATGGTTTTATAAATGAATATATTTTTTTAAAGCTGTAGATTATATGAAAAATATATCATATATTTTATCAATGGTCCTTATAATTGAAGAGTGGCTTCAACATATCAACTATTTCAACGGTTTCATCGATATTGTCCACAATACTGTCCACTGACTTGTACGCCTGTGGGGCTTCATCCAAAGTCTTCCTGCAGACCGACTGGGAATGGATTCCCTTCATGGATTCCTTGAACTCCTTTATATCTATGGTGTTTTTGGCAACCTTCCTGCTCATAAGCCTTCCCGCACCGTGAGGAGCTGAATAATTCCAGTCCAGATTCCCCTTTCCCATGGCAAGTATTGATCCGTCCCTCATATTAATAGGGATGAGCAGTAACTCTCCCCTTTTGGCCGAAACCGCACCCTTTCTCAATATCATGGAATCAAGGTCTATATAGTTGTGGATTGTTACAAACTCCCTGACAACCTTAAAACCAAACCTGCTGCCAATCCGGTGGGATATTAGCTTTCTGTTTTCATAAGCAAATCTCTGTACAAACTCCATGTCATGAAGATATTCCTCTAGAAGACTTCCCTCACAGTAGGCCAGATTCTTCTTCACCAATCTGGCATTAAGTTCTGTTATCCTTTCCAGAACTTCTCCATCCTGCTTTCCTTTCTTAATGATGTCCAGTTCTGTCTCAATATTTTTATTGTAGACCTTGAAGGCGCCGTAGGCTTTCTTCTGGTAATATTCCGCTACCTGTTTGCCAAGATTCCTGCTCCCTGAATGCACCACAAGGTAAAGGCCTCCATTTTCTGACCTGTTGATTTCTATGAAGTGGTTTCCTCCCCCAAGAGTTCCAATGCTCTTCCTTATTCTTTCCACATTGTCAAGATTCTTGTAGCATTTAAGCTTTTCCACAGGGAATTTTTTCATAATTCTGTTGTAAACCTTGAATCCCGTAGGAATCTCATCCTTGATGAACCTGTTAATTTCATTAAAATCAAGCTTTGCAGTTTTAAACTCAACAGTATGCATCCCACAGCCTATGTCCACGCCAACAAGGTTTGGCACTACCTTGTCACTAACTGTCATAGTAGTGCCTATGGTACATCCCATTCCAGTATGAACATCTGGCATTATCCTTATACTGCTTCCACTGACAAATTCCTGGTCACATAATTCCTTTATCTGTTTGAAGGCAGATTCTTCAACTTCTTTTGCAAAAACCTTTGCAGTATTGTATCTTCCCTTTATCTCTATCAATTCATCTTCCCCATTTCACTTTCAACTGCACCATTCAGCATTAGTCAATATTAACGCAAAACCTTTTATATTTTGACATGTTTTCAGGCAGGTATATACTTTCCACATTAACATTCAAGTCAATACTTATATCATATTCCTCCAGTTCCTTCTTCATCCGTTCCTTCAACACAGCTACCGTCTTTTCAGCAGTACCTTCCTCATCAACAAACAAATCAACTGTAATATCCAGTGAATTCTGTGAACTCTCACGGACCTTGAACTCCCGGATATTGTCGCTGCTTGTAATTATCCATCTGCTAATAAGATCTGGGAATATATGTTGACTATCCCCTTTTCTGTTCAAGAAATAGACAACATCATCATTCCTTCCCAGTATCTTTTTTA
>NZ_CEZJXU010000232.1:0-4050 GCF_983023055.1 Dethiosulfatibacter sp.
ACTGTCATGCTCCACGAACTTGATTCCCATAAGTACAGTACTGATTATGGCTTCAACTACGAAGACTTGAGAGGCGCTCCATTAAACGGTCAGGTGAAGATTGTAGTTACGGAGACATGGTACACAAGAATTGAAACAGGTAAATACTACGACTTCATCAACAAGGTAACAAAGAGAAGATACGAATATAACAAACATGAAAAAGTAGTGGAAGACAGATCTGTGGACGTAATCAATGGAAAATATATACTTGAAATGCCATATACAGTGGATTCCGAAAGTTCATTCAACATAGAAGCCTCCTTTGAAAATAATGGTGACAAGATTGTAGAAAGCAGACATTTCAGTTATTTCAGAAGAATCCAAACCGTTGAATTCAAT
Organism: Dethiosulfatibacter sp.; assembly: GCF_983023055.1. Taxonomy (NCBI): domain Bacteria; kingdom Bacillati; phylum Bacillota; class Tissierellia; genus Dethiosulfatibacter; species Dethiosulfatibacter sp. Next base: position 382 of record NZ_CEZJXU010000232.1, read on the forward strand.
CCATACTATACGCTTAAGGTTGATGATGACGACTACAAATATGCTCTTGGCGATACTGTAAAGTATTATTTGGACAATGACGGCATAGTCGAGGATTCAAAGAATGACAGAATGATGGTCATGTTTATGAAGGACGGACTTTTGGATTATGAAATACTTGACAAAACCAGTGGAGAATTTAGTTTTGAAGAAGAACACCTTCCAAATATTGCCATACAGGCTATATATTCAAATGAAGGCACCATGCACAAGACTTCCTATCCTACAACCATAAGATATGACTATTCTGAAAGAAAATTAAACATAGAAGTTGCATCAGATCAAAAGGATTACGGCCCCGGTGACAATGTCAAACTTGTTGTAAAAACTACAGATACATATGGTAACCCCTACCCTGCAGATATTAACCTAAGCATTGTGGATGAAGCATATTTTGACCTCTATTCACAGACTGCAGACATGCTGGCCGACATATATTCAAGTGTCTACGGAACAGGAATAGTAAGAGAATTCGTATCCTCTGAAAAATCCATGAACGACATGAGAATGGCAATGGGTGCCGAGAAAGGCGGAGACGAAGCAGCCTACTATGTAAGAAGTGAGTTCAGAGACACTGCAACCTTCATGACACTTTCAACAGATGAAAATGGTGAAGGAACAATTGAATTCAACCTTCCTGACATCATGGAGGATCACATACCAGGGAGTAAACGACAAAATGGAAGCATCAACGGGATGGATAAATATCAATGCAAAACTGCCATTCCATATATCTACTATCCTCAGCAAGGTCTTCATAACGGGAGACAATCCTTCAATAAGCTTGAGGATTTTCGGTGACGAAACAAAGAAAGGTGAAGCAGTTTCATTCAATGTAGTTCTTCAAAAGGACGGAGAAGAAAGTACAAGGGAAATCCAGAAAGACGGCCTTGTAGGAGACTATACAAATGTATCTCTTGGAGAACTTGAAAAAGGAAATTATACAATAACCTCCTATGCAAAGGGTCTAAACTATACTGACGCCATTGAAGAACACTTTGAAGTGGTTGACACAACAGTATATTTCGACAACAAGGAATACTTCGACCTGACTGAAGATACCAGCTTCGAAAAGGTTTATTCAAATGCAAAAGTGACCTTCTTCAATGAAAACGAATCAAACTTCTACAAAAGTCTTCTTGATCTTAGATACAATTCAGGCAAGAGGATAGACCAAATACTGTCAGGAATGGAAACAAGAAAATTCATCAAGGATAATTTTGAAAAGAATATTGACCTTTGGGATGTTCCAGTAGGAAGATATCAGAACTTTGACGGCGGAATAAAACTGCTTCCATATTCAGATAGTGACTCCCTAATCAGTGCAAGGATAGCCTTAATGGAAAACAGCTATTTCAACTCAGAGCAGCTTAAGGGATATTTCTACAATATAATCAGGAATACGGAATCGGATATCCACAGCGTAGTCAATTCCTTTGCAGGACTGTCCACAATGAACGAGCCTGTGTTGATAAGCGTCTACGACCTGTTGGACAACGAAGAACTGTCGAAGCTTGATAGAATAATCCTTGCCCTTGGACTTGAATCCCTTGGAGATATTACAAGAGCAAAAGAAGTATATGATTCAATAGTAGAAGAAACTATATCAACAGAAGGAATATTTGAAGTTTCAATAGACATAGACAAGGGACTTAACCATGTTGGAACAGGACTACTGGCAACACTTTCAGTAAAACTTGACAACTATGAAACTGGAGACCTGCTCTTCAACCACATATACGAGAATCCTTCAAAATATGAAATTGCATATCTTGAGGAAATCACCTACCTTGAAAACAGGAATATAATGGAAACTGAAGAAATCAAGGGCCTTACAGGGAAATCTTCCATCAAGTACGGAGATAAGAAAGAAACTATAGAAATCTTCGGATTTGAAACAGCAACTCTCACCATGACTGCCGAAGAACTCGAAAACATTGAAGTTCTCTCAGTTACCGGAAACATGGGTGTTTATGTATATGCCCTTGGCGGAGTTGAAGACCTTGAAGAAAACAAGACAAAGGACTTCAATATAGAAAGGATCTACTCCAAGGATGGCAATGAAATAACTGAATTCAGCCAGTCAGACTTGATAAAGGTTACTATACTACCTGAGATTAATATTGAAGAAAATAGTTCCTACGAAATCACTGACTTCATACCTGCAGGATTCAGGTTCATTAAATATGAACAAGGAAGAGGATGGTACGAGCTTCAGGAACAGAAGATAGTCATGTACTACTACGACCATGACAACTCAAAGCCATTAGTATACTATATCCAGGCTGTAATGCCAGGAATATATACGGCAGACCATACAGTCATTACAAGACTAGGTCATGAAGGAGTAAATTTCACCGAACAAGTAAAATTGACTGTCAAGTAAAGCAACTACGTTGCGTCAGCTGATTCATCAGCTGTTACACGCGTGAAAAGTTATCCTTGAAAGTGAAATACCAATGCTTCAAGGGATTTTCACACATTAAACTTTTCCAAGCTGAAATAAAACGACTATACCACAATTAAACTAAATGCCGAACATGTACTTTACGTCGAGTAGACGGAGCCTCACGGCTCCAACCCCTCACAGAACCGGACTTGCCATACTAAGGCATCCGGCTCTTCACTTCATCATTTACATTAAGTAGCTACTACCTGCTCCAAATTCAAATATCGTTACATGGACTCTTGCTCTAGGTAAAGGATACTTCTTTAGGAATACTATATATTTACTCCAATTGAAGCTCTTTTTCTGACTTCTTCTGTTTAACCATTTAAAAATCAACCTTCTACATTCATAAATGAAATTACTAACCATTCTATGGTTATCTGTGATTCCATAATAATTGCAGTGTCCTTGTATTTTAGCTTTTATTATTTTCATAAAATCCTTTACAGGTAATATTCGATTATTCTTCATCCATTCTTTACACCTTAATAAACTTGCTTTATATTTCTTCTTACTGGTTTTTCTCTTCACTCGCTTACTTCCGTTCTTGTCTTTTCCAACGTAGTGAGTAAATCCAAGAAAGTCAAAAGAATTTTCTCCTTTATCATCATCTTTATTATCTTTCTTTAGTTCAATGATTTTGGTTTTCTCTTCTGCTACTTCAAGATTGAATTTTTCAAGTCTTAGTATAAGCGATTTATAGAATTTCTTAGCATCTTCTTCATATTGAAAGCAGAAAACACTATCATCGGCGTAACGAACCATATAGGCTTTACCCCTACAATGCTTTCTTACTATCTTTTCAAACCACAAATCCATTACATAGTGTAGGTATATATTCGCAAATATTGGAGAACAGACTCCTCCTTGTGGAGTTCCTTGTGGAGTGTCCTTTCGTGTACCTGCATCTATAATGCCTGCTTTTAAAAACCTCTTTATCAATCTACATAGATTATCATCAGCTATTCTGTACTCAATAAATTTCATCATCCATTCATGGTTTACATTATCAAAAAATCCTCTTATATCTGTATCTACTACATATCTTATGTCCCTTTTATTTACTATCTTATCTAGTAATTGCAGGGCATCGTGACATCCTCTGTTGGGTCTGAATCCTAAAGAGCATTCCATGAAGTCTTGTTCATATATTGCAGTTAGTATCTTGGATAATGCTGCTT
>NZ_CEZJXU010000233.1:0-4034 GCF_983023055.1 Dethiosulfatibacter sp.
GGTGGCAACCAGCTGAATTTGTAACATTTGGACCTGATGGAGTGGCTCCTCGTTAGAAATAATTGACAATTAGAACATTATATTGATGCTGAAACAGGTGGAAAAGCTCATTGTTCAGGAGTTTTCCACCTGTTTTTTTTAGCAGGAATAATTATTTATAGTTTGTTGATTTTTAGTATTCGACATCATTAGAATTTAATTGAATTGACACATTTTGTATTTAATGATAACATTTTTAGTAAATTGAAGTGAATCAAGATATATTGCTTGTGTAATTTATTTGGAGGGATTAATATTAATTTTTTAGATAATGTAAAAAAATCTAAACCCGTTATAATAACTGTGAATGGTGATGGTGTTATTGAAAATATAAACAAAAATGTCAAAAATATTTTTGGCAATACAAATATTGTTAATTGTAAATTTAAAGATGTCTTTTTATTAGAATTGGAAGAATTGCATAATAAAAGAAAAGTTTTTTTTAGCAACAATAAAATGTATTTTATTAATGCATCAAGTATAAAAACAGCAGGGATGGAAACTACTATAGTAATACTTGAAGATGTGACAAGGTTAAATGAAGATGAAAACTATATTTATTGTTATGATGAAATATTCTCAAAGATTGATGACGGACTATTGATGAGCGATGAAGAAGGAAAGATAAGTCTGTATAATAAAGCTCAAGAAGAACTTGAAGGTTTGAAACAGGAAGATTGCATAGGAAAACATCTTTGGGAAGTATATAATTATGCATCTCCTGAAACATCTGAACATAGAAGTGTATTCAAATCACAGATTCCAATAAATGAATATAAATCGCATGCAAAAGATGGAAATATTGAAAAATACGTGGCCTATGCCACTTATCCAATAATAAAGGATGAAAAATCAATAGCAGTATTTTCTGTGAGTAAAAATGAGTCCAGCCTTCTAGAGCTGCTGTCAGAGACCATTGAATTAAAAAGAAAAATAAAAGGTGAAAACAGCGAGAATTATTATGACAATGGAACTTTTTATACCTTCAATGATATAAAAGGTAATAGCGACTCCATTAAGAAAACAATCAAAGATGCAGAGCAGTTGTCACTAATGGCAGGTAATTTGTTGATTATAGGAGAAACAGGTGTTGGAAAGGAAATGTTTGCTCAGAGCATCCATAATATAAGTAAGAATAAAAAAGAAAAGTTTTTTGCAGTCAACTGTGCAGCGTTACCTGAAAACCTGCTGGAAAGCACTCTTTTTGGAACTGCCAAAGGGTCTTTTACAGGGTCTGTAGAAAAGGATGGATATTTTGATGCAGCGGGAAGAGGCACATTGTTTCTTGATGAATTAAATTCAATGCCCATTTATATGCAGACAAAATTATTGAGAGTTCTTCAAGAAAAAAGATTTAGAAAAGTTGGAGGATTGGAAAATAAACCCATTAAATGCAGAATTATATGTGCAATAAACGAAGAACCGGATAAGTTGATAAATGAAGGTAGACTTAGAGAGGATCTTTATTATAGGATTTCAAGATTATGTTTATTGATTCCGCCTCTCAGGGAGAGACAGGAGGATATTCAATACCTAACGAATTATTTTATAAACAAATATAATGAAATACTCAATAAAAATATTGTTGAAATAGGCAATGATTTGAAGGGAATGTTGTTTGATTACATATGGCCCGGGAATGTTAGAGAACTGGATCATGTAATTGAAAATTTAGTTATGAGTTCTGAAACTAATGAAACGAAGTTAATATCGGAGCATCTTCCTGGTTTCCTAAAGAATAAATTATTAAAAGAAAAAAACAAGAGAAAGGCAAGGTCAAATTCATTGCCGGAAACATTGAATGAGCTTGAAAGAAGATTGATAGTTGAAGCATTAAATAGATTTAACTGGAATATAACAAAGGCTTCGGAATATTTGGGTATAATACGACAGAGCACGATTTATAGAATTAAAAAATTGAATATAACCAAAGAAGATGATTTTTGGAGTAATTAAAAAAATATCCAGTGCATTGTGCGCTGGATATTTTTTGATTTAATTCTCTGTTTAAGTTGGTTTTTACAAAATTAGAATTCAAGTTTGCCAGTAATATTTTCAACTATTTCAACTAGCTTTCCTGAGTTTATCAGTTCTTTTATTTCTTCGATGTATGGATTCAAGAAAGCATCCTCTTCAAGGACGGGAATAGTTTCACCTAGTGTCTTTAGAATGGCCCTGGAAGCAGAACCAGGTTCCAAGCCTTCATCCATGAATTGGTGTGCCTGATATACGGATAATAATTCAATGGCTAATATGTAATCCAGCATTTCAGAAACTTTCAAAGCTTTTTTAGATGAGTTATATCCCATAGCTACATAGTCTTCTTGTCCGCCGCATGTTGGAACATTATCAATGCAAGCAGGTTGGCACATCATTTTCATATCATTCAGTAATCCTGCCTGTGTATACTGCGTCATCATTAGACCGCAGTTAAGTCCAGGATTTTTTACTAGGAACCATGGGTATCCAGAAAGGTCGCTATTCAATAGTCTATAGTTTCTTCTTTCGGACATTTTGGCAATCATAGTTGCTCCAATGCTGGCTGAATCCATTTCAATACCGACATAGGATGAATCACAATTACATCCTGAAATTGCTTCCCCATCATCACCTTCAGGCCAAATTATTGGATTGTCACAACATGAATTCATTTCTATCTCTACTGTTTTCAGTGCATCGTTAAGGGTTTTTATGACAGAACCATGCAGTTGTGGAATACATCTTAAGGAAAGTGCATCCTGTATTCTGTAATCATAATACTTCTTGCAAATTTGAGAATCTCCAAGTATATTTCTTATGTTATTGGCAACTTTCCTTTGTTCTTCATGGGGACGAATACCCATTATTCTTTTATCAAAAGCTCGGATTGATCCTTTAAGAACTTCAAGAGTCATAGAACTTATTATAACAGCAGCTTTTGCTGAATTGATCATATCATAAAGAGCCAGGGCGCCTAATGCAGTGGGAGAAGTTGTTGAAGATGTTAACACTAAACCTTCTTTTGTTGAAAGATTAATTGGCTCCAAACCTGCCAGATTCAATGCTTGTTTAGCATCCATTAATTTATTTTTATAATAAGCTTTTCCTTCTCCTAGTAAATTGAGAGCTGCGTGGGCTTCGACAGTTAAATATCCAACTGATCCTTCTTTTGGTACATATGGTGTAAGATCTTTGTTCAAAAACTGGCGGTACATTTCCATTGTACTTAATCGTGCTCCCGTATGTCCAGTTCCTACATTAAGCAGAACCATAAGCATGATTCCTCTAACCTGTTCAATCTCCAGGGGATCACCAACTGAAGTTGCACAACTTAAAACTACTCTTCGTGATAATTCTGCAGCATCTTCCTTTGATATCGCTTCAGTACAAAGAACTCCAAAACCGGTAGTAGTTCCATATATTGTACGTTCTTCCTCAGTCCATTTTGCAACTAGATTACTGGCTCTGTTTACTCTTTTGCAATAATTATCAGAAAACTCTACTTTCTTATTATATCTGCAAACATCTACAAAGTCTTCTATGTTCATATTTCTATCTATTACCAGCTTTTCTATTTTGTCTTTTTCTACTATCATGTTGCCTCCTTAAAGATTATTAAGTGAAGACTTCACATATAGATATTACATATGTGAAGTCTTCATTGTTAAGCTATATCTTCAGATTTATTACCAGTATCCAGTTCGGATTTATCATAATCTGCCTTATAAATCAATTTGTAGAATATTCCAAACATCATCAATAATTCAATTATTAATATTGGGAAACCGGATAACGCCATGACAACCTTCGTGCCGTCTATACCTCCATTTAATATGAAAATATATGCAGTCAATCCCATGTATATTCCCCAGAAAAGTTTAATTGACAAAGGTGCTTCCTTGACGCCAACACTATCTTTTAAGGACATAAGGGAAACAGTAGAGGTCATTGAGTCAGCTAAAGTTATAAAGGACAATCCTATTGTCAATATTAGTATAGGACGCAATATTGTAGCC
>NZ_CEZJXU010000234.1:0-4022 GCF_983023055.1 Dethiosulfatibacter sp.
TCATATGGGGAGATTTACAGGAAGAAAGATTGTCCAGTTGTTCAGGATAATAGTGTTCGATATATTTAATCCATCCTGGACTGCAACTTGTAATCATAGGGAAGGTGGCATCCTTTTTATCTATGAAAACATCCTTTATCCTTCCAAGAAATTCATGACCCTCTTCAATAATAGTAAGGTCAGCAGTAAAATTGGTGTCAAAGACATAATCGAAACCAAGTTCTCTTAAAGAGGAAGCCATTTTTCCTGTTACGGAGGTTCCGGCGTCGTAACCGAATTCTTCACCCAAGGCAGCCCTGATAGCCGGTGCAGTTTGTACAACAACGACTTTTTCAATGTTGTTTAATGCATCCCATACATCTTCTATTGAGCTTTTTTCTTTAAGGGCACCTACGGGACATACTTTTGTACACTGCCCGCAGTATGTACATGAAGCCTCATCCAGCATAAGACCTTGTCCTGCATTTATTACAGATTTGAATCCTCTTTCCTGAGTATTGAGTATTCCAATTTTCTGAATATCATTGCACATGGTTTCACATCGTCTGCAAAGTATGCACTTGGCCATGTCTCTTTCGATTGCTGCAGATGTACTGTCAACAATATCCTTTGACATTTCACCTTCAAATCTGTCTTGTTCAACTTCGATAATTCCGCCCAGTGCCTGCAGTTCACAGTTGTTGTTCCTTTCGCAGCTGAGACAGTTTTTTGGATGGTCTGAAAGAATAAGCTCATAGATGACCTTTCTTGCATTTCTTACTCTTGGGGTGTTTGTTTTCACCTTCATGTCGTCTTTGACTTTAGTAATACATGATGCCATAAGGTTATTCACACCTTCGACTTCAACAACACAAAGTCTGCAGGATCCGATTTCATGGATTCCTTCAAGATAGCAAAGATGAGGTATAAGAATATTGTTTTCTTTGGCAACCTGCAATATTGTTTTGTCAGGTGATGCTTCAATAATCTTGTTATTAATTGTAATCTTAGCCATTTTATCCTCCTATATCCTTTTATCGCATCTTAAGCATCGCATTGCTTCAGCCATGGCATTCAGCCTGTGATAACCTGTCTTGACTTCATCAAAATTACCTTTTCGCTTGTCGGCTGACAGGACGTCCATAGGGAACCTTTCATGTTCAAAGACTTCGTGTTCATCAAAGTCCTCAGGAATGTCTATTTTTTCACCCTTGTTAAGTTCTCCTGTTCCACCCAGAAACTTGTCTATTTCTGAAGCTGATTTTTTACCGTCGGCGATTGCGGTTATAACAACATCGGAGCCTCTTACTACGTCTCCACCTGCGAATACTCCATCTATTGAAGTCATATTATTTTTGCCATCTATGACGAATGAACCGTAGCTTGTTAACTCAACTTCGTCCTTTCTAATAAATGGCAGGTCCGAATACTGACTCACTGCAGGAATTATCATGTCAATTTCAAAATCAAACTTCGAGTTTTCCTTTTCGACAGGTTTTCTTCTTCCTTTGCTGTCGAAACCTTCAAGATCTATTCGTGAGCAGATAACTTTTTTTACTCCAGTGTAGCTGTCGCCAGCAATCTCCACGGGCATTACCAGTTCATGTATCTGTACGCCTTCTTCAATTGCGTCCTTTACTTCTCTTTTGTCTGCAGGCATGTCTTCAATTCTTCTTCTATAAAGAATATGAACTTCTTCTGCTCCCGTTCTCAATGCAACCCTTGAAGCATCGATAGCAGTGTTTCCGCCGCCTATTACAGCGACTTTTTTGCCTATTGTCACATCTTTCCCAAGATTGACATCCTTAAGAAAATCAAGTCCGTGATATACTCCTTTAAGGGTTTCACCCTTTATTCCAACTTTTCTGCTGAACTGGGTTCCTGTAGCTATATATACAGAATCGTAGTCTTTTTTCAAATCTTCAAATTCAATATCAATTCCAACTTTTTTGTTAAAAATGATATTTACTCCAACCTGTCTTATGCTGTCAATTTCTTTTTTTAATATCTCCTTGGGCAGTCTGTACTGAGGTATTCCGAAAGCGAGAACTCCGCCAGCTACATCTTGCTCTTCAAAGACGTCTATGTCATAACCCAATCTTGCAAGATAATAACCGCATGTCAGTCCGGATGGTCCTGATCCTATAATTGCCACTTTTTTGCCGTTCTTTGGGTATACCGTGCTCTTTACAGGCATGTCTGAATTCAGAACCTGCTCGGCAACATATTTTTTAATATCGGCAATGGCTATGGACTCGTCAATTTGCGCCCTTCTGCACTTGGATTCACAAGGATGGGTGCAGATATCACCGCAGACAGCAGGGAATGGATTTTCCTGTCGTATAAGATTGTATGCATCTTCAATCCTGCCTCTTGCGACAAGGGCAAGGTATCCAGGAACATTTATCCCTGCAGGACATGCATTTTCACAAGGAGAAAGGAACAATTCGCCGCAGATTCCTGCTGTACAATACCCTTCTTCTATATGCTGAAGGTATTCTTCAGTGAAATATTTGAGTGTACTGAGTACTGGGTTAGGAGCGGTTTGACCCAGTCCGCATAAAGCGGTATCTTTTATGACCTGTGCCAGGTCCTTGAGATCTTCTATATCACTTTTTTTACCCTGTCCCATTGTGATTCTTTCAAGGATTTCAAGCATCCTTTTGGTACCTATTCTGCAGGAAACGCATTTTCCACATGATTCATCCTGGACAAATTCCATGAAATATCTTGCGACGTCAACCATGCAGGTATCTTCATCCATGCATACAAGTCCACCTGAACCCATTATGGTTCCAAGTTCCTTCAAAGAATCATAATCAACAGGTGTGTTCAGAAATTCCTTGGTAATGCATCCTCCAGAAGGTCCTCCCGTCTGGACAACCTTGAATTCTTTCTGAGAGGGTATTCCACCGCCGATATCGTATACAATTTCTCCAAGGGAAATGCCCATGGGCACTTCAATGATTCCTGTATTCTTAATGTCTCCGGCAAGGGCGAATATCTTTGTTCCTTTGCTTTTTTCAGTGCCTATACTGGCAAACCATTGGGCACCCTTCAATATGATTGAGGCTATGTTTCCAAATGTTTCTACATTGTTGATTATGGAAGGTTTTTTGAATAATCCTTCATCTGAAGGATATGGAGGTTTCTGCCTCGGCTCTCCTCTTCGTCCTTCGATGGAATTCATGAGAGCTGTTTCCTCACCGCATACAAATGCTCCGGCACCTATTCTCACTTCAATGTCGAACTCAAACCCGGAATTGAAGATATTCTCACCTAGAAGACCCGTTTCCCTGGCTTTTTGTATTGCTTTTCCAAGCCTGTCGATTGCCAGGGGATACTCGGCTCTTACGTAAACGAAACCCTTGTCTGCTCCAATGCTGTATCCTGCAATCATCATGCCCTCGATTACTGAATGGGGATCCCCTTCAATAAGGCTTCTATCCATGAATGCCCCAGGATCTCCTTCGTCGGCATTGCAAATCACATATTTTTGATTGCTTTCTGATTTCAGAGCTAATTTCCATTTCAATCCTGTAGGAAATCCTCCTCCGCCTCTTCCCCTTAATCCTGATTTTGAGATCACGTCTATGGTTTCTTCCTGGGACATGGAGGAAAGAACCTTCTCTATGGCTGTATATCCATCGTTGGCTATATATTCATCTAGAGAATTGAAATCAATCCTTCCGCAATTTTTCAGAACAATCTTGTATTGTTTTTTATAGAATTCTATATCATTCATCTTTGGAACGGGCTGCTTTGTTTTCTTGTCAAAATAGCAATGTTTTTCTAATATCTTTCCTTTGACTATATGAGAATTCACTATCTCATTGATACTGTCTTCGGTCAGTCTGCAATAGAGTGTCATACCTGGATTGACAATCATCATGGGGCCTTCTGCACACATGCCCATACAGCCTGTATTGGTTACCTTAACGGATTCATTCATTCCTGATTTTTCCAGTGCTTCTTCCAAGGCCTCACATATGGATTTACTGTCAGATGAAAGGCAACCTGCACCATAACACAGGTTTATGGTA
>NZ_CEZJXU010000235.1:0-4015 GCF_983023055.1 Dethiosulfatibacter sp.
TGAAATAGCAGTTGCTTCTACAAAGGCATATACTGCCCAGATAGCAGTTCTTTCAATATTGGCATGCACTATAGTAGAGGATTGCAGTTTTGACATAATCAATGAGCTTTCAAGAGCTGCAAGCGTCATGGAAGGACTTTGTGACAACAAGGAACTATACGAGAAACTTGCAAAAGAATATCTTCTTGAGTCAAGGAGTTGTTTTTATATAGGAAGACATGTGGACTATTATACATGCCTTGAAGCGGCACTTAAGCTTAAGGAAATATCATATATTCAGGCAGAAGGTTTTGCAGCCGGAGAGCTGAAACATGGTACCATAGCGTTGATAGAAGATAATACTCCTGTTGTAGCAATAATAACCCAGGAACGGATAAACCTTAACACAAGAAGTAATATAAAGGAAGTAAAAGCTAGAGGAGCGGCTGTAATAGCAATATCTTTGAAAAGACTGAGTGCGGAAACAGATCAGATAATAATTAATGATGTACATGAAAAGCTAACCCCGCTGGTATCGGCAATACCTGCTCAACTTTTGGCATATTATGCAGCTCTGCATAAGGACTGCGACATAGACAAGCCTAGAAACCTGGCAAAGTCTGTAACAGTAGAATAAAATTCAGTCACGGGAATGATTTTATCATTTTCGTGATTTTTTTGTAGTTTAAAAAAAGTTGAAAAAAGCTGAAGTAATGAAGAAACTTGCAAAGAAACATAAAATAAGCAAGATGAAGGAAATGGCTAGAGAAATGTTTGCTGAGGATAAATTTTATTTGAAATATAAGAATTATTTAAAGGAAATGAGAAGGAAAGTTGACATAAAAGTAGCTCCAGATAATGCGACTTTTTCCGGAATTTTGATGATGTCTGTAGAATAACAATTAAAATTAAATTTATACTTGCGTTACATATCACTTTGTGCTATTATCTTACTTATGGGTTACGCCGAAGTGGTGGAACTGGCAGACGCGCTGGACTCAAAATCCAGTGAGGTAACACTCGTGTGGGTTCGAGTCCCACCTTCGGCACCAGTAAAAAGCGCCTTGAAGATTTAGTCTTCAAGGTGATTTTGCGTTTTTGTAGATTGCAGTGTATAATAAAAATGAACTAATTATTCTGATATTAAAGGGGAATCATTATGAAGATTATAGAAACCGAAAGATTGATTTTGAGGCAATGGAAAATATCTGATATGGATGACTTGTTCGAATATGCACAAAATGAACTTGTAGGACCTAATGCCGGTTGGAAACCTCATGAAAATATCAACAAAAGCAGGGATGTAATCAAACACTTTATTGGAAGTGGAGAGGTTTATGCCATCGAATTAAAGAAAACAAAAAAGGTGATAGGAAGTATTGGCATCCATGAAAGGTATCCTGATCCTGAAAAGAAAGATTTAAAACAAAGAGAAATTGGATATGTGTTAAATCCTGATTATTGGGGAAATGGGTATGTACCCGAAGCTGTAGATTATTTGGTTGAATACTGTTTCAAAGAACTGGAACTTGACTTGGTATGGAGTGGTCACTTTGACTTTAATAAAAATTCGCAAAAAGTTAGTGAAAAATGCGGATTTAAATACACATTCAGCAAGGAAGAGGTTATTAAAGGACTTGATAACAAGAAAGTCACTACTTTGTATTATTCCAAGGAGAAAAATAAATAAATTTATACTTGCACTGGTAAAAATTTTGTGCTATTATCTTAATTACTGGTCACGCCGAAGTGGTGGAACTGGCAGACGCGCTGGACTCAAAATCCAGTGAGGTAACACTCGTGTGGGTTCGAGTCCCACTTTCGGCACCATTGTGATAACACTTTCAAGTTAATGCTTGAAAGTGTTGTTTTTTTGCAAAAATAGAAGATTTCAGTACTAAAAAAATACAATGTGTACTATATCGTCTGTAGCTATGGAAAACATAAGATATTTCTGCTATAATGATATGGAAAACAAGATTAATTATTAAAGGTGTAAAAGAATGATATTAATAACTGGGATTGCTATAGTGATTTTATTAATAGTCTTAACGGGTGCACTTATCAAAAATTGAGATGAGTAATTTTGATGCATCCTTTTTTTTGAAATGATTTTGCAGTGTCCAGTTTGATATAATTAAAAATTCTGGAGGTATTATAATGTTGGTATCGGCTAAAAAAATGATGGCAGATGCAGTTAAGGGAAAATATGCAGTGGGTCACTTCAATATTAATAATCTTGAGTGGACAAAAGCAATACTTCTAACTGCACAGGAAAACAACTCACCTGTTATGCTAGGAGTTTCTGAAGGCGCAGGGAAATATATGGGAGGCTACAGAGCGGTTGTGGGTTTGGTCAAGGGAATGATTGAAGACCTTAGTATTACTGTCCCTGTTGCGATACATCTTGATCACGGATCATATGAAGGTGCAATGAAAGCTATGGAAGCTGGATTCTCTTCAGTAATGTTTGATGGTTCTCATTATGACATAGATGAAAATATCGAAAAAACAAAAGAAATAATTGCTATAGCTCGAGCACAGGGAATCACTGTTGAAGCTGAAGTTGGAGCAATAGGTGGCGAGGAAGACGGAGTTGTTGGTGCTGGAGAACTTGCGGATCCTCAGGAATGTAAAAAAATTGCAGACCTTGGTGTTGAGATGCTAGCTGCTGGGATTGGCAATATACATGGAAAATATCCAGCAAACTGGAATGGTCTTGATTTTGGAATATTAGCAGAAATCAAGAAACTTACTGGTGATATGCCGTTGGTTCTTCACGGTGGAACAGGAATACCTGTAGATATGATTAAGGAAGCTATTTCTCTTGGTGTAGCAAAAATCAATGTAAATACTGAGTGCCAGTTGTCATTTGCTGCTGCTACAAGAAAATACATCGAAGAAGGCAAAGACCTTGTAGGAAAGGGATATGATCCAAGAAAAATCTTAGGACCTGGATTTGAAGCAATCAAGGCTACTGTTAAGGAGAAAATGGAAATATTCGGATCAGTAAATAAGGCATAAGAAAAAAATAAATTTTAAATGGAGCCTTGGTCGATATGATTGAGGCTTCAATAAATCTATGAAGAATAAAAATATACTGTGGCAGGTGATGATTTGTTTGACCGTCGTAAGGGCGGGTTTTATTTTTCGAATTTAATAAGCGAGGACATAAATGTGTTAGGAACGATAGTAAATACAATAGCAATAATACTAGGAAGCCTTACTGGGTATTTTTTTAAAAATCTCATACCTGAACGATTCAGTGAAAGTATAATGAAGTCAATAAGTCTTTCTATAGTACTCATAGGGATTAAAATGGCCATAGGGACGGAAAATATCCTTCTAGTCATATGTAGTGTGGTCATAGGTACCTTGATGGGTGAGGTTGTTGATATTGAATCAAAACTTGAAGGAGCAGGTGATAAGCTTCAAAACAGGATAAAGGGTGACAGCAATATAAGCCAGGGATTTGTAACTTCATCACTTATGTATTGTGTGGGGTCAATGGCAATAATAGGAGCCATCGAAGGTGGACTTCTTGGGAAACACGATGTATTGTTTGCAAAGTCGCTATTGGACGGAATAATATCAATTGCTTTGACTGCGTCTCTTGGTATCGGTGTTATTTTTTCAAGTATTCCTGTTTTTCTCTATCAGGGGTCAATAGTTCTTTTGGCAGGGTCTTTAAGGGATGTGCTTACGGATGTTGTAATCAACGAGATGTCAGCAGTAGGTGGTCTTTTAATTATGTCTCTCGGTCTAAATGTTATAATTAAGGAAAGAATTAAAGTTGGGAACATGCTTCCTGCACTTTTTATTCCTTTGATATACTATGTCGCAATCAGTTTTATTTAATATCTTGAGTTTTGAAGAATAGTATGAATATTAAATAGCCTGTGGTTTTAAAAACCGCAGGCTGTAATTTTTTGATTGTCCAAATATTATCTTTTCAGCTCTTTAACCTTATTGTAGCAGGCAAGCATGGATTCTATGAGGGCGCTTCTGAAGCCTCTGTCTTCAAGAACCTTTACGG
>NZ_CEZJXU010000236.1:0-3960 GCF_983023055.1 Dethiosulfatibacter sp.
TCGTCAAAGGCTTTAGGAAGGATGAAATCAACATCTAGTCTGTCCCCTACAGCTTCAGCCAGTGCATTTGCTGCTGCAATTTTCATTTCTTCGTTTATGTCTGAGGCTCTCACATCAAGTGCTCCTCTGAAAATCCCTGGGAATGCAAGAACATTATTTACCTGATTTGGAAAATCAGATCTACCTGTTCCTACAATATAAGCTCCTGCTTCCTTCGCAAGATCAGGCATTATTTCAGGTGTAGGATTTGCCATTGGAAGTACTATAGACTTCTCGTTCATTGAAGCAACCATTTCCTTAGAAACAATGTTTGGCGCGGAAACTCCTATGAAAATATCTGTTCCAGCCATTGCATCTGATAAACTTCCATCCTTATTTTCCTTGTTTGTTATTTCAGAAAGCTCTTTTTTATACTTATCCAGGTTTTCCCTGTTTCTGCTGATTATTCCCTTTCGGTCGCACATTAGTATATCTTTAATTCCCATACTGAGAAGAAGCTTTGCAATTGAGTTCCCTGCTGCTCCAGAACCGTTTATTACTGCCTTTACATTCTCTATTTTCTTTCCTACTATTTTAAGTGCATTTACTATTGCTGCTGTAGTTACTACTGCAGTACCATGCTGGTCATCGTGAAATACAGGTATGTTCATTATTTTTTTAAGTTTTTCCTCTATTTCAAAACATCTTGGTGCAGCAATGTCTTCAAGATTGATTCCACCAAATACAGGCTCCATGAGCTGTACCGTTCTTACTATTTCATCTACATCATTTGTTTCTAAACATATTGGGAATGCATCTACATTTCCAAATTCTTTAAAGAGCACACATTTTCCTTCCATTACAGGAATTGATGCAGCTGCTCCTATATCTCCCAATCCTAATACTGCCGAACCGTCTGATACAACTGCAATGAGGTTAGACTTTGCAGTATAGTCATATACTGTTTCAGGCTTTTCATGAATGACCCTGCATGGTTCTGCTACTCCTGGTGTATATGCAGTAGACAAATCGTCCTTGTTTTTCACAGGTACCTTGCTTGTTACCGAAATCTTTCCGACTAGTTTTTTATGCATTTCAAGTGCTAATTTATTATAATCCATTTATATCCTCCATGATTTCACTATTAAATTTACTACTATTGATAATAACACTTTTTTAAATCAAGAAAAAGAATTAATTTATGAAAAAGACTTTTAAATATCAAAAAATCCTATAGAAGCTTTTTGGTCTTCCAACGGTTCCGTATCTAATTGACGAATTTATCCTTTGAGTGCTTTCAAGATATTCAAGGTAACGTCTAACTGTAACCGAACTTATTTCAATTTCTTCCGACAGACTCTCGGCAGTAAATTCGGATTTCTGACAATTATCTGAAATGTATTTCCATATTTTTTCAAGTGTTTTTCTATGCAATCCCTTTGGGAGATCCTTGACAGTTTCTTTTTTCTTAATTAACTTATCAATCTCATCCTGTCTCATGGAGTCTTCCCTGTTGAATGCATTATTTCTTTCCTTGAACTTGTTTAGGGTATCTACAAGCCTTTCGTATTTAAATGGCTTGATCAAATAATCCACTGCACCATATTTAAGTGCTGTATCTATATCATCCCTATCGTCTGAAGCAGTTACAATGATTATATCTGTCTTAATCTGTTTTTTTCTTATTTCCCGAATGAGTGTAAGCCCATCCATGTCAGGCATGTAAATATCAACTATGGCAAGTCCAACATCTTTTCTATCAAGTATTTTAAGGGCTTCGAATCCGTTTTTTGCTATACCAAGGACCTCATACCCCTCTACGCTTTCAACATATCTCTTATTTATATCCCCTACCATTGGATCATCATCTACTATGAGTACTTTAATCATTTTTTACTCCTTGTGTAAAATTATATGGAATTCCGTACCTTCTCCTTCAAAAGATTTCATCTCGACTATCCCGTTCATACTTCTTACGCTCTTCATTGTCAAGAACAACCCTACTCCGGTGTTACCCCTTTTTGTTGTAAAACCTCTATTAAATATTTTCTCCTTGATTTCCGGCTTGATTCCGATGCCATTGTCTTTCACATTTATATTTATTGTACTTTCTGTTTCCAACAATTTCAATTCTACATTTTTACTGTTATTATCTGATATATTTACTGCTTCAAAAGCATTTTCAATCAAATTTCCAATTATGGTGACAAGATTATTATTGAATTCAGATGTTTCATTTGAAAGTTTTGAAATTTTATTCATAGTAAAATTCACGTTAAGTTCATTTGCCCTGCTGAATTTTCCAAGTATAAGGGCTGCAACTGTTCTATTCAATATCCTTTTTGAAACAAGTCCAACAATTTCATCTTGTCTTTCATATGAATCCATTATATACTCTTCAGCCATTTCATAGTCTTTTACATGTAAAAAACCAAGAAGAACATGGAGCTTATTCTTGAATTCGTGCTGGTTTGCTCTCAATGCTTCCACCAACTGATTAACTCCTGTCAATTCTTCAGCCAAATTCATGACTTCCGTCTTGTCAACAAAAGATGCTATTGCACCTATTGTTTCACCATTGTCTTTTATTGAAATACGGTTTGATATATATGCTATATTCTTAATTATTATATCTTCATTAACTTCACTAATACCAGTTTCCAATACTCGTGGCAATTTGGATTCAGGGATCACTTCACTAATACTCTTCCCGATTACCGATTCACTGGATGCTAAAATCTTCATAGACTTCATGGCTGCATCGTTAATCAGTGTAATGTTCTTATCCTTGTCAATTGCAACCAAACCCTCGTTAACAGCATTAAGCATTGCCTCCTTTTCATTGTACAATGCAGCTATTTCAAAGGGTTCTAGGCCTAGTATTGATTTTTTTATATTCCTCGTGAGCAAGATTGTCCCCAATAGTCCCACTAGTAAACCCAATGAAACTGTAAAGAGAGACGAAAGAACAGCCTTTCTTCTTACTTCATCAATATTTTTTGACAATGTCCCTGCACTTACAAAACCGATGAGATTTTTATCATAGTCATAAACTGGAGCAAATGCTCTTAGAGATACTCCTAGTGTTCCCAAAGACTCGGTGTGATAGCTCTCTCCTGTTTTTAGAACCCTGTCCTCATCATCACCTGAAAAAGTCCCTCCTATATTTTCGGGATTCGGATGGGAAAGTCTTACACTGTCAAGGTTTGCAACCGTAATAAATTGAACATTCTCAGTATTTACAAGGATCTCCTGGGTATATTCCTGAACATATTTCGATTCCATGTTCTGAAGACCTTCTATAACAGTCTTGTTCTTGCTTACAGCCTGGGCTAGGTTCATGATATTTTGTTTTGAATAACCATCTATAGTCTTCAATTCATTTGTAACGTTAACTGACGTTGATATTATCATGGATATGAATATCAACAGAATTACAAGTAATGATATTTTTTTTGAAAGACTAATATTTTTCATTATATCTCCCTCCCCCTCTGTAATTAGGATTCTATCTCGTTGTCCTTTATAAGCATTTCCGGATTAAATATTTTTACAGGTCCCTGAAATGGCTTTCCCTTTTTCATATTATGAGGTTTACCATTATATTCTATTGCCTGCACAGGACAAAAATTATAACATCTGATACAGAGTATGCATTCTCCCTTTGCCAGTACCCTATTTCCTGAAACCTCCAGATTGTTTACCGGACAAATATTAACACATCTGTTGCATCTGATACATTTTTCATCATTAATGGATATTTTATTCTTATAAGTCGGGTACATTTTTCTAAAAGGAACCCTCTGCAATAGACCCCCAAGGGTAGAAAATATTGTATATCCTCTCTTGGCTATGATATTCTTTGATATATTCAATGCAAGCTTATCTATCCTCTTTCTATTCTTTTCCAATATTATATCCAACTTTTGTTGGTCGTTTGTATATTTGGAAGGTAAACCGGCCACTTCTACACATATGTTG
>NZ_CEZJXU010000237.1:0-3936 GCF_983023055.1 Dethiosulfatibacter sp.
ATATATGGCTTTGGAATTATCAGTGAAAGCTTGTCTCCAGGATGAATCAAATCCGAGTCAACGGCTGAATTTGCAGATATCAGCTCGTCAACTGTCAAGTTGTACTGGCTGGATATTGTCCAAAAGTTATCTCCCTGCTCAACAACATGGGTTTGTTCTTCTGTAGTTCCCTTTTGAAGATAATGAAGAAGCTTCTCCATATCATCAATTTCATACTTTGATACTTCATTTTGTACTATTTCTATATCTTGTGCAAATTCAAGAATTACTATTTCGGAATCCTCCATCATCATCACATATGGTTCCTTTATAGCTTCAAGAATTTCTTCTGCTTCTTCTTCTGTTTTAAGCTCGCCTAGGATTTCTCCATCAACCTTTATTCCATAGGCAAGTATATTGTATTCAATCTTAGACTCAATATTAGCGACTATTTCGTCGTGTGTTGATATATCTTTGTCGTCACCGTGTGACGGAACATATTCAACTGTATTGGATATTGCAACCTCGGCATGGTTCTCTTCCTGTAAAGAATCCCTGTAATCTCCCAGTACCTGCTCAAAATTTTCCTTGTCCCTTATATTACCAACATGATTACCATCAAAATAAACCTCAAAGGATCTTGTGGCCATTTCATTTACTTTTATCAAATTGGTTAAATGAGAATATAATAGAACTGAAAATGTGAGAATCAATAGAATTGATATATTTACAGCATATGAATTGGAAAGAAATTTCCCTATCATCTTATTATTCTTAAAGTCATTAAGTAATTTTTTTGATTTCTGCATCTGATACCTACTCTGGTAGATTTAATACCTTACGATTATACCATATTTATCAAAAACCTAAAAGGAAAATTTAGATATAATCCTTGTTATATTGTGATATAATATGATTTGGTAACCCAAAACAAATTTTACAGTATTTTATATTAAATCCACAGAGGTGACATTGATGATTTTCAAACTTCAAAATGAAAAAATAGATTTCGGGGATACCCCCGTTGAAAATATATTTATAAATGACTTTATGCCAATGGCCAAAGGAATTCACGTAAAGGTCTATCTCCTTGGCTACAAATATGCAAAAGACAAGGAAGAAAGCTTCTCAACCGAGACAATTGCGAAGAATCTGGGAATTTCTCTGAAAGAAGTCAACGACTCATGGGAATACTGGCAGGACCAGGGCATAGTAAAAATAATAGGCGATGAATATTCAGCCAACGCTCCATCCATTGAATTCATAAACCTGAAACAACTATATGTTGAAAACATATACAGATATGTTCCAGATACAAAGAAGGAGGAACCCAAAGAAGAAAAACTCTCCCTTGAGGATGCAGTCAGTGCAAACAAGTCCGATAATGTAAGAAAGATGTTCAGAGACATAGAATTTGTTTTCGGAAGGCTTATAACTCCCAACGAAAAGAGA
Organism: Dethiosulfatibacter sp.; assembly: GCF_983023055.1. NCBI lineage: Bacteria > Bacillati > Bacillota > Tissierellia > Dethiosulfatibacter > Dethiosulfatibacter sp. The sequence continues at coordinate 1,432 of NZ_CEZJXU010000237.1, forward strand.
AACATCCTTGACTGGATTTCTAAATATTCTGCTAATACAGAAATAGTTTATGAAACATTCAAATATGCAGTAGAGAAGAAAAACGTGAAAAACATGAGATATGTGGAATCCCTCCTAGCTTCATGGTACGACAAAGAGATTTTCGACATTGATTCATTAAGAAATCACCTTGGAATAAACGAGAAAAACTACAAATACTACAATACAGTAAGAAAGCATCTTGGCTTCTCCGGAAGGTCATTGACACTGGAGGAGAGAAATCTCATAGACTGTTGGGTAGACCAGTGGCATTTCTCCGAGGAAATGATAATAAAGGCCCTTTCATACTCAACGGGAACGACAAATCCAAATATGAAGTATTTCAACAAGATTCTCGAAAACTGGCACAGTAAGGGAATATCAAAGGTTGAAGATATACAGATCTTTGACAAGAAACCAAGGAAAAAGCAGTCCCAAACCAAGAAAAATGCATTTCATAACTTTGAACAGCAGTACAATAAGATGTCGGAAGACGAGCTTGAAAAGCTTGCAAAAAAAAGCTTTCAGGATTTAATAGATGATAAAGAGGATATTTGATGAGACAGGAAATATTAAACGAAATAAAAAAGGATTACCAGAAAAAAAGGCTTCGTTCAAAGAAAGAGCTCCAGGACAGAAGAAGCGAACTCTACGAGATGATACCCAAAATAAAAACAATAGACAATACAATTTCAAGAATGAGTATAGAAGTATCAAGACTTGCATTCACAAGACCTGGCAATTTCGAAAGAAAAATGCACGACTACAAAGTTACAATTAATGAACTTCGTGCAGAGAAAAAATCCATCCTTGAGAGAAAAAAGATTCCAGAAATCTACCTTAAGGAGGTTCACTCCTGCAGCAAATGTAAGGATACAGGATATATTGGCGGTAAGATGTGTTCCTGCTACAAACAGGTTCTCATAAACGAGCTCTACAATATTTCAGGGCTGGGAAAGCTTCTTGAAAGGGAAAATTTTGACACTTTCGACCTATCAAAGTTCGACGATAACAAATACAAAAATGAGAAACTGTCCCAAAAAGAAAACATGAAACAAGTCTTCAGAGCTGCACTTCACTATACGGAGAATTTCGAAAAAAGCAAAAAGAACCTGCTCTTCTATGGAGGTACTGGACTTGGAAAGACCTTTGCCTGCAACTGCATAGCAAAGGAACTAATGAGCAAGGGTGTTGTAGTACTTTATCAAACCGCCTTCAGGATGATTGAAACAATAAGCGAGCACAAATTCAACAGAAGCGCTGAATCCTATGAAAATAAGGACAACTACTCAATGATCTACAATGCTGACCTTCTCATAATCGATGACTTGGGTACGGAGTCCATAAATTCATTTACAACTACTGAATTATTCAATATAATAAATTCCCGTATGATCAACGACAAGAAGACTATTATTTCCACAAACCTTTCTCTTGAAAAGATGTCGGAAACATATTCCGACAGGATCATATCTAGAATAATGAGCAATTATGTAATGTTTAAATTCTACGGAAAAGACATTAGGACAAGATGAGGAAAGTAATCAATGGTAACTATAGACACATATAGAAGAGGTTTTAAAAAAGGCTTGCACGTTCTTTTGGAACTTGGAAAAATAATGCTCCCAATTTATATTATCGTAGAGCTTTTGGAATATTCAGGACTTTTACAGATACTTTCAAGGTATTTTGTTCCCTTTATGTCATTTATAGGACTCCCCGGAGAAGCAGCCTTTGCATTGATAGTGGGAGGAACTCTAAATATATATGCATCCCTTGGAGTTCTAGCTTCAATAACGCTTACTGCAAAACAGGCAACAATAGCAGCCACATTCATAGCCATATCACATAATTTGATAGGCGAAACAGTGGTAATAAAAAAAATCGGAGTAAATCCGGTATTCATAATGGTACTTAGGATACTTACATCCTTTGCAGTGGCTTCCATAATGAATATTGTAATGTAGGTGGCTTATGGAAATATTAATAATACTTTTAACAGCCCTCAAAAACGGACTTTTTTCCGTACTCAATCTAGCCAAGATAATCGTACCTCTCATGCTTGTAATAGAAGTATTGAAAGACCTAAAGATACTAGAGAAATTTTCAAAATTCATGTCCCCATTGACAAGATTTCTAAGAATAAAAGAAGATGCATCACTACCCCTTGTAATCGGTAGTGTCCTGGGACTTTTCTTTGGTGCAGGTGTACTCTTCCAAAGCGTACAGGATGGAGACCTAGACAAGAGAAGCCTCGTGATAATAGCTGTATTTCTCGCCCTCTGCCATGCAGTAATTGAGGACACCGTAATCTTTGTATCCATAGGTGCCAATCTTCCCTTGGTTCTTTCAATAAGGATAGTAACAGCCTTCATCATATCATTCATAGCATCAAGACTTATAAAGGAATTGTAGGAACAAGAAAGCAGCTACGCTGCGTTATCCGGGTCACGCTTCATGTGACCATAACGGATATTAAGAGGTCGT
>NZ_CEZJXU010000238.1:0-3911 GCF_983023055.1 Dethiosulfatibacter sp.
CATTCTATAGAGGTTGCCCATTTAAGTGCAATAATGGCAGCTGAGCTGGGTGCCGATGTAAAAATTGCAAAACGAGCTGGTTTGCTTCACGACTTGGGAAAAGCTGTAGACCATGAGGTTGAAGGTCCCCACGTTACAATTGGTGCTGATTTGGCTAGGAAATATAAAGAAAACAGTAAAGTTATACATGCAATCGAAGCACATCATGGTGATATAGAAGCTAAAACCGTTGAAGCGGTAATAGTTCAAGCAGCAGATGCAATATCTGCAGCAAGACCTGGAGCAAGAAGAGAAACATTAGAATCATACATTAAAAGACTTGAAAATCTTGAAGAAATCGCAAATTCTTTTGACGGTGTTGAAAAATCCTTTGCAATTCAGGCAGGTAGAGAAATCCGAATTATGGTTAAGCCTGAAGATGTAAATGATTCAAGCATAGTTGTTATAGCAAAGAATATTGTAAAAAGAATTGAAGATGAACTTGAATACCCAGGTCAAATAAAAGTAAATGTATTAAGAGAGACAAGAGCAATAGAATACGCAAAATAAAATTACCACTTAAAGATAAAATTAAGAAGTAAACTTTTAGTTTACTTCTTTTTATTGAATATTATAAAAAAACAAGGAAGTGATTACTATAGATACAAAATCTTATAAAAATCCACTTATAACGAGATATGGAAGCAAGGAAATGAGTTATGTCTTTTCAGATGAAAACAAGTTTTCTTACTGGAGAAAGCTCTGGATTGCATTGGCTGAATCTGAAAAAGAACTTGGTCTTGATATAACAGATGAACAGATCAATGAAATGAAGGAAAATATATACAATATAGATTTTGAAATGGCCAGGAAGAAGGAAAAAGAAGTAAGACATGACGTTATGGCTCATGTACATACATTTGGTGCCCAGTGCCCAAAAGCAAAGCCTATAATCCATTTGGGGGCTACCAGTGCCTTTGTAGGGGACAATACGGATATTTTACAAATAAAAGAAGCACTTGAAATTGTTAAGAAGAAACTTGTGAACCTTTTGTATGTAATGTCGGAATTTGCTCTTGAATACAAGAATATGCCTACTCTTGGATATACGCATTTTCAACCTGCTCAGCTTACCACAATAGGCAAGAGGGCAGGATTGTGGCTTCAGGATCTGTATTTTGACTATAATGACCTTATATATGTTATTGAAAACTTAAAATTAAGAGGTACAAAAGGTACTACTGGCACTCAGGCGAGTTATCTCAAGCTTTTTGAAGGGGATACTTCAAAGGTAAACAAACTAGATAAAATGGTTGCAAATAAACTTGGTTTTGAGAGTTCCTATTATCTTACTGGACAAACTTATTCAAGAAAGATTGATGTTAGTGTGACCAAGATTTTAAGTGGAATTGGACAATCTCTTCATAAGATGACAAACGACATCAGACTTCTTCAAAATCTTAAGGAAATAGAAGAACCATTTGAGAAAACACAGATAGGTTCTTCGGCGATGGCTTACAAGAGAAATCCTATGAGAAGTGAAAGAATAGCTGCATTGTCAAGATTCGTTATAAATACATCCCACAATACTGAAGATACAGCATCGGCACAGTGGTTTGAAAGAACTCTTGACGACTCTGCAAACAAAAGACTTTCAATACCTCAAACATTCCTTGGATGCGATTCCGTACTTGAAATTGCAATAAACATATTCCAGGGCATGGTTGTAAACGAAAAAGTCATAGAAAAGCACATCAATGAAGAATTGCCGTTCATGGCTACTGAAAACATAATAATGGAAGCCGTAAAACGTGGTGGTGACAGACAGGATTTACATGAAGAAATCAGAGTTTTATCTATGGAAGCTGGAGAACAAGTTAAGAAGTTTGGAAACAAAAACGACTTGATAGAAAGAATGATTAAATCAGATAAAATTGTTTTGAACGAAAAAGAAATCTTGGAAATTATAGATGCCAAGAAATTTATAGGAAGATCATCAGAACAAGTTGATGTGTTTTATAATGAAGCAATAAAACCTATACTTGAAGAAAATAAAAATCTGCTAGGTATGAAGGTTGAACTTAATGTCTAAGTATTAAAACTAAAATCTCAGGATATCATATCTTGAGATTTTTTTATATTCTAACAGGATACTTTAGATAACAAAAATAAAACCGCCATATTTGGCGGTTTTTTATTGTTAAAAATTCGAACTTACAGGATTGGCTAATTAAAATTTACATCATGATAATCAAGAAACTTAATTAAAGGATACAACCAAGAAAAAAGCTTTGAGATTTCGATTTTAAGAAGGTTAAAAATATTTCAAGGGTAAATTATATGCAAAACAAGTTGGAATTGTTTAAAACAGATGAAAATAACGTGAGATAGCAAATCAATACATATTAACATGGCATAAATGAAAATGTATGAAATACTAGAATAAGAGGTTGAAATAAATTGGAAAATACGGTATAATTATAATAAATTAATCGATTTTGTCGCAAAATAAGTATTTTGCGACAAAACAAATATTTAGCAGGAGGTAAATATGGACTACTTTTCAGCCCCTACTCTACTGGGAGATTTTATAAATTACACTGAAACCATCAAAGGTAAATCCGAAAAGACGGCTAAGGAGTACTTTCTTGATTTAAGGACCTTCTACAGATTTTGTGGAATGAGGTTTAAGCTTACGGATGAAAAAGTTTTTAACAATATTGATATAAATTCATTTTCAGAGGATTTCTTGCAGCAAGTTAAGCTACAGGACCTCCACTCCTTCATATCCTTTGTGGACAGGATCAAAAAGAACAACAATAAAACAAAGGCAAGAAAAGTTGCTAGCTTAAGATCTTTTTTCAAGTATCTTTTTTATGTAATAAATGTAATTGAAAAAAACCCTGCCGAAAATCTTGAATCTCCGAAGATTGAAGCAAGGCATCCAATACATTTAACCCTTGATGATGCAAAGAAGCTTCTTGATTCAATCGAAGGTCGATATGCAGTACGTGATTTTGCTATAATTATGACTTTTCTAAACTGTGGTATAAGACTTTCAGAGCTGGTGAGTATAAACATAACCAGTATTAAAAATGATACTCTTACAGTTGTTGGTAAAGGAAACAAAGAAAGAACAGTTTATTTGAATGATTCCGTACTAGAATCTATAAATGACTATTTGACAGTTAGACCTGACCCAGCTGATGAAAAAGATAATGCCCTATTCTTAAGTTCAAGGAAACAAAGAATATCACCAAAGGCAATCCAGCATCTATTGAAAAAACATATATTGAATGCAGGTTTCGCAGATGAAAAATATTCCCCTCACAAATTAAGACATACAGCAGCCACCTTAATGTATCAACACGGTAATGTAGACATAAGGGCTCTTCAGGAAATCCTTGGCCACGAAAGTGTATCTACTACACAAATCTACACCCATATAAATGATGAAAGGCTTAAAAAGGCTGTAGAAAAAAATCCATTAAGTGATTTTATCAAAAAAGACAAGAAAAAATAAACACTCCGAACATTTGTTCTGGATGTGAGAATTAGTCATTTTTACATTTGATTTATTCTACAAAAAATGACTTGCGAGTCTTATGTCAAAGACTCGCAAGTTACTCTTTTACTTGAACCTTAATGGTCTGTCCTGGATATATATATCCATCGGGCAGATCATTAAACTTCATTATTTCGTATACGTCTTTTCTTATGGAGTTTGTCTGTCCATATTCCTTTGCTATATCCCAAATCGTGTCGCCTGAATTGATTTGTAGCTCTATATATTTTATTTCGCTGTAGGAATAAGCTTTTACTGTATATGTAACCATTGATGTCAGAAGTATCAGTAAAACGATTGATGTAATTAAGAATACTTTAAATCTGCTCTTGTTTGAAACACGGTATCTGTTTAATATAATCATATC
>NZ_CEZJXU010000239.1:0-3907 GCF_983023055.1 Dethiosulfatibacter sp.
TTACACCATCTATAATACTTGCATGATTAAGCTCATCGCTTATTACTGCATCTTCTTCATTCAGAATAGTTTCAAAAAGTCCTCCATTAGCATCGAAACACGAGGAATAGAGTATTGTATCCTCCATTTCAAGAAATTCCGACAGCTTTCTTTCCAGAGTTTTGTGGACAGATTGTGTTCCGCATATAAACCTAACTGATGAAAGTCCGTATCCCCATTTGTCATAACTTTCTTTCGCTGCAGTTCTTACTTCTTCATTATTTGCAAGTCCAAGATAATTGTTTGCACACATATTAAGTACCCCAGTTACCTTGTCCGTGTCTATCCTGCTTTTTTGAGGCGATATGATTATCCTTTCTTCTTTCCATAATCCACTGTCCTTTATTTCATCCAGTTTTTCTTCATAGATTTTCTTGATATTCTTATACATTTCTTCCTCCTAATTCCCATTCCAATATTATTTTTCCATAATCCATATAGTGAAAATGATGGGTTATTATCTCTAAAACATTCATGCAACTAAAAAGGCATGGTCCGACTTTAAGTCAAACCATACCTTAATTATACTATAAAATACTAAATTTTGCTTTTCTTTTGAAAATTACTTAAAGCTGTCAATTACTTCCTTGATAAGTCTAGGAGCCCTTCTGCATTTATCTTCAGCTACTGCACAAACTGCAAATCTAAGGCCTTTTCCCAAAGGAACAACAAATACATTTTTTTCAGTTAATGCTTCACTTGCCTCGTATGGTTTGTCACATGGTATGCTGATGAAAAATCCATCCCTGTATGGAACAAGTTCAAGACCGCATTTTTCTGCACCTTCCACAAATGCTTCTGCTCTTTTTCTAAGCATTGATTTGTAGTGGTTCTTTTCTTCAAGGTAGCTCTTTTTAAGATCTTCATTATTGAAAATTTCAGCTATTGTAAGCATTGCACCCCTGTTACCGTTTGACCAGTTTGCTCTAGCTGTATGAAGAGATGATGCATAGAATTCATTTGCAATCAACTCATTGGAAGTTATTCCTATTACAGCACCGTTTCTGAGTCCATACATTGTGAATCCTTTCGATGCACTAAAACCTGCAATTATTAGAATATTGTCAGGTAAATTTGAGAATTTCTTGAAGAATGCTCTTCTTTCATCTCCCTTTCCTGCAAAATCTATATAAGCTGAATCAACAAAAAGAATTATTTTATTTTCTTCATCTTTAGCTTCTTCCTTAAGAAAATCAAGAATCTCATCCCACTCTTCGTCGGATACGCTGTATCCTGTAGGGTTATGTGCTGGTGTATTGATTATGGCCATAAGTCTTTTTTGACGGTCCAATATTTCCTTGAATCTGCTTTTGAAACCTTCCATATTGTAGTTTCCTTCATCATCAAAAAGCTTGTATGTTACAATGTTTCTTCCTGCTTCTTCAGCAATGGTCTGGTAAGGTGACCAGTACCAGTCTGAAGTCAATATCTCATCTCCCTCGTTTGTGTAATTCCAAACAGCTTCCTTTATGGAACCTGAACCTCCGGGAGTTGCAACTACTCTAATATGTGCATCAGGCTTGTATTCTGTAAAGAACACATCTTCAACCACCTTCAAAAACTGAGGCATTCCAGGGATTGCTGAATATGCAGCTATTTCTTCATTTGGCATATCCTTTAAAACACTAAATACTGAATCGAAAGCTATAAGCTTTCCATCATCATCCATCAATGCTCCCAAAGTGGAGTTGATTACGTTTTCACTACCATACTTTTTTATTGCTTCTTGGGCCTTTCCTGCAATTGCAAAAATTGGATCATCTTTCTCAGGCCATTTCGCGTGATTTGCGACCATTATTGGTTTCATAGTTTTACCTCTGATAATTTATTTTACTACGAGAATTATAACATAAGGGTTTTTCAATAACAAATAAAAAAGAGAGATTTATCATCTCTCTTTTTATTTTTAGATAATATAATGTAAATACAAGTAATTTTTTACAATATTCTTGCTTCTCCTCTGTAAACAACTCCCCTATTTCCATTTACAGTCAACACTTCTCCATCCTTTATTATTGATGTAGCATTTTCTGCACCAACTACAACTTCTACACCAAGGTTCATGCATACTATGAATGCATGGGAAGTAAGTCCTCCTTCTTCCACTATTACAGCAGAAGCCTTTTCAATATAAGGCATAAGATCCTTGTCTGTTACAGGTGCAACAAGAATGTCGCCCTCCATAAATTTATTTTCAAAGTCTTTTGGAACAACACCCACTCGGGCTTTACCAACAGCTGTTTCTCTACCTACTCCAACCTTCTTGTAAAGGAGTTCACTTACTACATGAACCTTCAAAAGGTTTGTACTACCAGCAACTCCTACTGGAACACCGGCAGTAATTACAACCAGGTCTCCGTTTTCGATATAACCTACTTCAAGAGCTTTCTGAACAGAGTTTTCTATAACTTCATCTGTCATATCAAGCTTGTCAGTCTTTACAGGTTTTACACCCCAGTACAATGCAAGTTTTCGCATTACCCTTTCGGAGTGGGTAGCCGCAACAATTGACGCCTTAGGTCTGAACTTGGATACTTCCGATGCAGTAAACCCTGATGCTGTAGCGGTTATTATAACTTTGGCATCAAGGGAAAGTACCGTTCTGCAAGTAGCCATACTTATTGCATTTGTTATTGTATTGTCGGCATATAAATTTCTCTTATTAAACATTTCATCATAATCAAGAGAACCTTCAATTTTCATGGCAATGTCCACCATTGTCTTTACCGACCTTACAGGATATTTTCCAGCTGCAGTCTCTCCCGAAAGCATTATTGCATCAGAACCTTCAAATATTGCAGTTGCAACGTCTGAAACCTCTGCTCTTGTAGGTCTTGGATTTCTCATCATAGAATCGAGCATCTGCGTCGCAGTAATTACAGGCTTTCCAGCAATGTTACACTTCTCTATAAGCATTTTTTGAACAAGAGGCACTTCTTCTGCCGGTATTTCTACTCCAAGATCTCCCCTCGCAACCATTATTCCATCAGAAACTTTGATGATGGCATCTATGTTGTTTACACCTTCACGATTTTCAATTTTCGAAATAATCTGTACATGCTCAGCATTGTTTCTTTCAAGAATCTTTCTGATTTCTATTACGTCATTTGCTTTTCTTATGAAGGAGGCCGCAATAAAATCTATATCATTTTTAATTCCAAATTCAATATCGTCAATATCCTTCTTAGTAAGTGCTGGTAATGTTATATCCACATTAGGTATGTTTACACCTTTTTTGTTCTTCACCGTACCCGCATTGTTTACAACACATTCTATATCCGTATCATTTACTATTTCAGTAACCGTAAGTCCTATAAGACCGTCGTCAATGAGTATATTATCGTTCACCTTGACATCCTTTGCAATATTATCATAGGTAACGCTGCATAGACCGTCTTTTCCCATTACATTTCTCGCAGTAATGATGATTTTCTGTCCTATTTCCATCTCTACGAATCCCTTTTCGAATTCTCTTGTTCTTATTTCAGGACCCTTTGTATCAAGCATTATTGCTATAGGCTGGTTAAGCTCTTCCCTTATCTCCTTAACCATGTTAAATCTCTCAAGATGTTCTTCATGATTTCCGTGTGAAAAATTCATTCTGGCAACATTCATACCTGTATTGATCATTTGAGACAGTGTTTCCTTGTCCTGTGATGCAGGACCAATTGTACATACAATTTTGGTTTTTCTCATAATTCCTCCGTTTATATTGACAATATTTTTGTCAATTCATATGCTTCATAGTCAAATTGTTTTTCTATTTTCAAAGCTTCTTCGATATCTTGATGAAACAGTTTACCATCTTTTGTTCCCAGAACAACATTGCTTATTCCGTCAACAAGAAGTTCTACACCCTTGGCTCCCA
>NZ_CEZJXU010000240.1:0-3906 GCF_983023055.1 Dethiosulfatibacter sp.
CAACAGGTATGATTAAGGAAACTACCCTTATTATTGGGGGACATAAAATTAATGTAGCTGTAGTATCTGGTGGAGCCGGAATTAAGGAAATGTTTAAAAGAATTAAAACTGGTAAAAAGCAATATCATTTTATTGAATTTATGGCATGTCCTGGAGGATGTGTTAACGGTGGAGGACAATCTTTTGTTTCTGCAAAAGAAAAGATCGAGGTGGACCCTAAAGTAAATAGAGCAAATGCCCTTTACGAAGAGGATACTGTAATGGTAAATAGAAAGTCTCATAAAAACCCAGAGATTATAAAACTTTATGAAACTTTCCTCAAGGAACCAAACAGTCATCTTTCACACAAGCTTCTTCACACTCACTATGAAGCAAAAGTAAAATATCCAATAGCAAATCAAGAAGATTTTAACGATTTAATCAAATAAAGCAAGAAAAGGCCTGTTTCAGGCCTTTTTTTTATTTGTAATATTATTGTATTGCTAATTATTTTAAACGGCCTCAAAATCGAGATAAATGAAGGTGGATTTTGGGAAATCAGAGACAAGTTATGTACACTGTATACAATATTGAAGATTCATATGAAATATCTTTACTCATGTGTATCTAGTAGATATAATAATAATGGGTGATTTAATGATATACTTAGACAATGCGGCTACTACATTTCCAAAGCCGGAATCGACATATTACTACATGAATAAATATACAAGAGAAACAGCGGCCAATCCTGGAAGAGGAAGTCACAGCATGGCAGTGGAAAGTGCTGAAATTATTTTTGAAACCAGGGAGCTATTAGCTGAGTTTTTCAATATAGAAGATTCCATGAATATAGTTTTTACAAAAAACTGTACGGAATCACTAAATATTGCAATCAAGGGTGTCCTTAAAAAAGGAGACCATGTAATTACTACATCCATGGAACATAATTCAGTTCTAAGACCTTTATCCACTATGGAATCTCGGGGTGTAGCGATGACCATAGTACAGGCAGATGAATTTGGAATGATTAATCCAAAGGATATTGAAAATGAAATAAGGAAAAATACAAGGATGGTTGTGTCTACTCATGTGTCAAACCTTACAGGTACCATAATGCCCATAGAGGAAATAGGAAAGATTTGCAGGGAAAAGGGCGTTTTATTTATGGTTGACTCAGCACAGAGTGCGGGACTGCTTGAAATAGATGTGAAAAAACAGAATATAGATATTCTAGCCTTTCCGGGTCATAAAAACCTATTCGGACCAATGGGAATAGGAGGGCTATATGTAAGTGAAGATGTTGAAATAGATACCTTTATAGAGGGTGGAACAGGAAGCATGTCAAGCGAAATAATCCAGCCTGACTTCATGCCTGACAAGCTTGAAAGTGGAACTCCAAATCTTCCGGGTATAGCAGGGCTCAAGGGAGGATTGGAATTTATACTGGAGACAGGAAGAGAAACCATCAGAAAGAGAGAAGACCAGTTGGTAAAAGTCTTTCTGGAAACTATTAGTTCCACGTGGAACATAGAATCCTACGGACCAAAAGATTTGAAATATAGAAGCGGAGTCGTATTGGTTAACATAAAAGATTTAGACTCATCGGAACTTGCTTCAATACTAGACAGAAAGTATTCAATTGCAGTAAGGCCGGGATACCACTGTGCTCCTCTTGCTCACAAGACTATAGGAACATATGAAAAAGGTGCAGTAAGATTCAGCATGAGCTGGTTCAACACCTTGAAGGATATAGAGCAGGCTTCACAAGCCCTCATTAAGATTGCTGATGAATGCGGTCAGGAAGAGTAAGATGATGAAAAAAATACTATTTTTCATAGTTGTTCTTGTAGTATTATTTGGTATTCTCTATTCCATGGGATTTTTAGACAATATAGTGGAACGTTTCAACGAGACAAGGATTTCAGTTGAAGTGGAAAGCGTAATTGATATGGATTCCCAAAAAGGAGAAGTGATTTTAGCCAGAGAGGGCTATTACATTGTTTATGATAATGTTCTTGAGACTTATGACTATAAGGGACAAATGTCAGATATACACGAATTTGATGGGTTTATTGAAAAGACCTTTCTTGGGAAGCACAAGTTTGTGAAGACAGCTGACTCGGTATATATTGAACTGGAAGGAAATTTTCTTGAAATGGAATATGATGTAGAAGAAAAGAAACTTCTAAACATAAGTCAGGATGAAAGAATTTTTGTTGTTGGTTCGGACTATGAAGAAACAACAAATACAGTAGATATATATGACAATACAATGAAGCTTCTAGGAACATTTGACAGTAATAGGATGCGAGTAATAAAGACTCTTGATTCGGATAATTCAGATGGTTTTATAGTGACTACATTCTCATATGAGGGCAGTTATATGTTTTCTAAAATAGGAGAATATCTTGTAGAAGGAATGTACAATCTATGGGAGCTGGATTTGAATAACGAAGTGGTTGTTTTTCAGTATACGGCCAAGGACGGAATTTATGTTGCTACAAACGAAAATTTGTACAAAATAAATAACGAGGGCAGTATATTATGGACCTACAGCGGGTATGACTATATCAAAGACTGTAAATTTGTTGATGATAAAATATTTCTTCTCACAGGAAAGGAAAAGAATTCTGTAACAACCATAGATACGGGAGGAAAGGTGGAAGGAATAATAAAGACTGAGGATGCCTATACGAGATTGGACGCTTACAAAGGTCATGTCTTTTTGAGCAACAGCGGTTTTATATCCTATATTTTAGATGAGAAGGTTATCATGGTTTATAATCCCGAGGGAGTTATAAAGGATCTGAAACTAAATGGTGACAAGATAAGACTGTTGTCGGAAAACAGCATTGTGGAACTTAATATAAAAATAGATTAACAGGAGGAATTTTATGGAATTCAATGTAATAGATATTGTAGTAGTGGTATTTATTCTGCTTGTATTAGGTAATGGATTCAGAAAAGGATTGATAATGTCCTTATTCGACCTTGTAGGTCTGATTGCTTCCTTCTTAATAGCTTGGAAATACCACTACATAGTCAGGGACTTCTTCATTGAAAGGACCGGAATTGTAGATTTTATTAACAACAATATAAGTACGAAGATCACCGATATAATAGGGGATCTGCCCAACAAGGAATTGGACCTTGGAGGTATATTCAAAGGATTTGGAAAACTTCCATTTGATATACAGAGGATAATGGAGGATTTCCTGCAGACATCAATAGGGGATACTGCCGAAGCCTATGCTCAGAGCATGTCCGACAAGATAACAAATGTGTTTTTGATAATCATTAGTTTTACTGTTGCATTTCTCATTACATATCTAATTCTTATGATAGTTGCAGGAGTTTTAAATGTGCTTTTCAAGGCACCAGTGTTAAATACGGCAAACAAGCTCTTGGGAGCTCTTTTCGGTCTTCTGAAGGCAGTTGTACTGCTGTATATAGTCTTTGCAATAGTATCTCCATTCATAGCAATGTCTGAAAAGGACAATATCATTACAACAGAGATACTGGAATCAAAATCAAGCGAAGTATTTTATGAAAATAATCTGATATTGAATTACCTTACATACAAGGGAATACTTGCAGAATAGGGTTCAAACAGTAAATAATTGTATAAAGATCTATAAAGATCTATAAAGACTATTGTTAGAATGGACAATAGTCTTTCCTTTTGATAGAATGAATAATATAGTAATATTCTCAGGTAGTAAGAATAGACAACGGGAGGAAATATGAAAGAAATTGATGCAAGAGGTCTGGCCTGCCCCCAACCAGTAATACTTACTAAAAAGGCATTGGATGAAAATAAGAATGTAATGGTAATAGTTGATAATGATACTGCAAAGGCTAATCTTATAAAGCTTGCGAAAAAAATGAAGTGTGAAGTTGCAGTAAAGGATGAAAACGATGGAA
>NZ_CEZJXU010000241.1:0-3894 GCF_983023055.1 Dethiosulfatibacter sp.
CAGGCCATCAAGCAGAAAAAATCTTTTATCGATACACGACAGACCTATATTACCTATGCAGGGAAAAGACTCAACATAGTATGCAATACATATCCATTGTTTCAAAATGATGAGGTAATAGGTGCTGTATCTATCATGAGAGATAATTCGAAAATCCAGGAACTTCTCGAAGAAATAGTGGATTTGAGAGAGTCAATAGATAAAAAAGGTAAGAGGGCGACAGTTAAAAGCCCTGTAAAATCAACAAAATATTCATTTCAAAGTATTATTGGAGCAAGTGAAAAGATTACTAAGACATTGAAATATTCCAAAAAGGCTTCCGAAAGTAATTCTCCTGTATTGATTTATGGGGAGACGGGAACAGGTAAGGAATTGTTTAGTCAAAGCATACACAATGCAAGTGTAAGAAAAGACAAACCCTTTGTGGCAATAAACTGTGCGGCTATACCTGAAAACCTTCTTGAAGGTATATTGTTTGGAACCGTAAAAGGGGCATTTTCAGGAGCTATTGACAGACCAGGACTTTTTGAACAGGCAAATGAAGGTACACTTTTGTTGGACGAACTTAATTCAATGCCCCTGGGACTTCAATCCAAATTATTAAGGGTATTGCAGGAGGGTTCAATAAGAAGGGTAGGAGCCATAGAGGAAAAATATGTTGACGTAAGAATAATATCAAATATTAACGAAAAGCCAATTAAGGCAATAAATGAGAACAAACTCCGACAGGATTTGTTTTATAGATTGAGTGGTGTAAGTATTGAAATACCACCTTTAAGAGAGCGCAGAGAGGATGTGCCTATACTTACAAATCTCTTTGTTAATAAATTCAACAAACAGTTGAATATGAACGTAACTGGCATGTCTACAGAAGTGTTGGATATATTTGGTAAGTACAAATGGCCGGGAAATATCAGAGAATTGCAGCATTCAATTGAAACTGCTATGAATATAATGGATAAAAATGAAAGCATGATATTGAGAAATCATCTACCCTTTCATATCATTAATGAATTTAACAACGACGAGAGTATTGGTAAAAAAAGTGAACATGGCAAAACAACAAATACATTGACTGAAACAATGAATCTTGTTGAAAAGCAACTGATATTGAATGTACTTAAAGAAAACAACTGGAATATTTCACATGCTGCAAAATCACTTGATATCCATAGACAAGGGCTTCAGTATAGAATAAAAAAGTATGATATTTGCCAAAACGAGGTTAATTAAAAGGTATATGTTTGTTAATGCAATATAATAATGCATCTCAAATGAATATATTTTTAACAAAGTATTTATTTGAAAGTAGATATAAATATAATTAAAGGGACTATTACTGTCTTTTTAACAAAACTCCGTCATAAATAAAGTGAATTAATGATAAAATAATCACAAAAAAGATTGAATAAACAAATGAAGTTGAATGATGCAATGTAGTAATGCACCTTATAATTGATAGGTGCATTATTCCATTGCATCATTTTTTGTTGATGAAAGAGTTTAAATAAAAATTAAAGGAATTTTAGGAAAATTTCAGTTATATAACGGAGATTTCAATGAATTTTCTCAAATAATCAGTAAATGAAAAAATCGGCATAATAATTGCATTACTAATATTCAAATGATAAATATTAAGAATGGAGGGATTGAATTGAGAATTGAAAAACATCCAGTTTTAGAGTTTGAGAAAAAAAAAGAGATTAAATTCATATTCGAAGGTAAAGAAATGATAGGCTATGAAAATGAACCTATTTCAGCAGCATTGCACGCCAATGGAATCAAAGATTTAAAACATGATCACAGACCAAGAGGACTATTTTGTGCAATAGGCAACTGTTCTTCATGTCTAATGGAAGTAAACGGAGAACCAAATGTTAGAGTTTGTGTCGAAGAACTGAAGGAAAACATGGTAGTTAACAGACAGCAAGGAAAAGGTTTGTTTAAAGGAGATGAAAAATAGATGAATAATACAGAAATTGCTATCATCGGTGGTGGACCTGCAGGAATGTGTGCTGCAATTGCAGCTGCAGGGCAGGGTGCTAGAGTAACATTGTTTGACAGAGGAAAAGACTATGGAGGTCAGCTGATAAAGCAAACTCACAGGTTTTTCGGATCTGAAAGGGAATATGCAGGAACAAGAGGAATAGACATTGCCAAGGTTTTTTTGGAAAAAATAAACGAAAACAAACTTATAGATATAAAAAAGGATACTACGGTATTATCAATATATCATGATGGTGTAATAACATTTGAAGAAGGAAAAAAATATGACAGAATAACAGCGGATAAAACCATTATCGCTACAGGAGCCTCAGAGAAAATGCTTCCTTTCCCAAATAATGACCTTCCGGGAGTATACGGAGCAGGTGCAGTACAGACATTGATGAATCAGTATGGAGTTGTTCCGGGAAATAAAGTATTAATGATTGGAGCAGGTAATATAGGACTTATAGTTTCATATCAGCTTATGCAGGCTGGAGTGAAGGTTGAGGCAATAATTGATGCAGCTCCGCAAATTGGCGGATTCATGGTACATGCTTCCAAAGTTAGAAGAATGGGAGTTCCAATATTAACTTCAACTTCTGTTAAGGAAGCTGTTGGTAAAAACTATGTTGAAGGTGCTGTAATCGGTAGTCTGGATGAAAAATGGAATTTCATTCCTGGAACTGAAAAGAATCTTGATGTTGACACTATTTGTTTATCAGTAGGCTTGACTCCTCTAGGGGAACTGCTTACACATACGGAATGTGATATGAAGTATTCAAAACTACTAGGCGGATTTGTACCGTTGAGGAATGATGATTTGGAAACCACTGCTTCGGGATACTACGTTGCAGGTGATGCCTCTGGAGTAGAAGAAGCAAGCAGTGCAATGATTGAAGGTACCATAGCAGGATTGTCTGCGGCGGGATCACTGGGATACGGCAGCAATATAGATGAATTAAAGCAAAGATATATTGCTGATCTGAATGTTTTAAGATCCGGACCCGTAGGAACAAAAATAAGAGAAGGTATTGCAAACTTAAAAATATAGGCGGTGAAAAAATGTTTAAACAAACAGGAATAGCTACATTGGAAATGATAAAGGAAAAGTTTCCTTCAGAAGAAAGAAGAAATAAAGGACCTTATGCAGTATTTGAATGTTTTCAGGAAATTCCATGTAATCCCTGCCATACTTCATGCAAAATTAAAGCAGTGGAATCCATAGAAGAAGATATAAACAACATACCTGACGTAAACCATGACAAATGTACGGGATGCAGCATGTGTGTAAGTGCATGCCCAGGATTGGCCTGCTTTGTAATTGACGAGACATATTCAGAAGACAAGTTTTCACTTAAGATTCCTTATGAACTTTTACCACTTCCACAAAAAGGTGATATTGTATATGCACTTGACAGGGAAGGAAGCGCTGTAGGGAAAGCAGAAGTCCTTAAGGTTCAGGATCATGAAAGATTTGATCATACAAATGTAATAACTTTGGCATTACCGAAGGAGTTTATTTATTCTGTTAGAAATATTAAGGTGGATGGTGAATGATATGAATGAAAAAGATACTATTTTATGCAGATGTGAAAACCTGACGTTGGGAGATTTGCACGAGATGCTGGACAATGGAATTACGTCAATGGAAGAAATAAAAAGAGAATCAAGAGCAACAATGGGACCATGCCAGGGAAGGACATGCAAGGATTTAATAGCAAAAGAGATGGCCAAATACCTGGGCAAGGACATAGAAGAAATGGACATACCGGTAAACAGGGCTCCCGTAAAGCCCATGAAGCTGGGTGCCATTGCAGGAGGTGAAGATAATGCGTAAAAGTGCTGATGTAGTAGTAATTGGAGGAGGATCCATAGGCTGTTCTGTTGCATACAACCTTGCAAAGAAAG
>NZ_CEZJXU010000242.1:0-664 GCF_983023055.1 Dethiosulfatibacter sp.
CTACTATACTAATCCATATGGAACATATGAAAAAGAAGATAAAAATTCTTACTACCTTTCAGGTGAATCCATGTTCAAGACAATGAACGAAGGCGATAAAACATTTAACAGCAAAAAAATTGTCGTTGGTATCAAACATGGCGATAATATAATCGCTTTAGACCCAGATATTGTACTAGAGAAAGGTGTTGTAAACTTTTCTATTGGAAATGAAAATGGAGTAGCTTTTTATGATAATCAGATAGATGCTGTTCGCGTGTTTTATTCAAAACTAAATAACGAAAAGCTCATTTTTACATACTCAGATGGCAAGTTCATCGACCAGAAAAATAGAACTTGGAACAGATTGGGAACCGATGGGACTAATAAACTTAACTCAATGACTTATTTTGATGTTATGTGGTTTGCATGGTATGCATTTTATCCTAATACTGAGGTGGTCAAATGAAATTACTGAAGAAACTGTATTACAAAAAGAAAGTACTTGTAATCGGTATATTTATCTTCATATCTTATATAGCACTTTATCTATGGAGTATAGATCATGTGCTATTCGGAGAATTTGATGAAATCACTTCAGTAACCTGGCTTAAAAACTGGAAAAGCATGATTTTTAAATCAAGATCACCATTTAACTTTGAGCCATTAGGATATATTGGGCTAC
>NZ_CEZJXU010000242.1:692-3888 GCF_983023055.1 Dethiosulfatibacter sp.
ATCCATAAGGATCTTAATCGCCCCTTTCAACATATTAATAGCAATAATCCTTGGATTTCTAGTGTTTTTAAATATATCATGTTCATTTACATGTATACGCTACCAAGACAATGCAGACTAGATACCAAGTTCAGTGGAATTATCGGCATACTACCAAGCTTTCTTACAGGTTTTGCATGCTGTGTATCGAGCTTCATAATACCATTAGCTTCTGTAATAGGCAGTTCAGCTTCTTTTTTAACAAAATTCTTTAGATGGATATTACCTGTGAGTTTCGCTCTACTAGTTTATGGAGCCATAAACGGACTGCGTAAAGTTAGCAAAACATAATAAAAAAATTCTGCCTAATCTAGGCAGAATTTTTAATTGACTAATTCTTATGCAAGAAGACTGTATCCATCCTGAGCAATCAATACGTCATGCTCTATAAGTCCGTTTACAATTGTATCTATATGGTCTGCAAACTCAACTCCCACTTCTTCCATTGAAGATATGAGCTCTTCTCTGTTCACAGCAGCTGCAAATTTTTTATCCTTCATTTTCTTTTTAATGGATTTCGCCTTTAGTCCTTCAAATTTTGTAGGTCTCATCAAAGCCACAGCAATTATAAAACTTGCCATCTCATCTACTGCATGAAGGCATTTTCTCTCCATCAAATCCCTTGGTACGTTCATATTTTCTCCATGAGAAAGGATTGATTTCACAAATTCGTCGTCAAAACCTGCTCCTTCAAGTAGTTCAGGTGCATGGTGCGGATGCTCGTCAGGATACTTTTCAAAGTCGATATCATGCAATAATCCAAGATTACCCCATTTATTTTCATCTTCTCCGAACTTCTTTGCATAAGCAATCATTGCAGCTTCAACGGCAAAGGAATGTCTCAATAACTGATTCGATGTTACGTGCTTCTTTAATAGTTCCAATGCTTCATTTCGATTCATATTTACCTCCATCAGTATATAATCCTTTTACTCACGAATTCATATACTGTCATTATATTTTATGAATTTCTAGATTACACTACCTATAACAGTATACCCATTATTGCTTTTGATTGCAATGCAGTGACAAAAAAATCCCCAGGCTTTTCTCCAAAACCTAGGGATTAATAATACTATTTACTACTTGTTTCTATGATAATTAATTAAACTTCCATCTGTAATAATATTCTTCTCATCATCTGTCAGGTTGTCAAGCTGTAGGTCAATAACCTTTATTGTTTCTCCGATGACATATGCCTTGATTTTTTTCATTCCGGTCATGACAGCATCTTTTGCATCTGGTATAAATATATAGTCGCCTTTTTCAAATCCAGGTTCTCCGTCTATTATGAAAGGCACCATCCCCCAGTTGATAAGATTTGATCTATATCTCTTTGTTGCATACTCGTTTGCAATGTTTGCCCATGCTCCAAGTACCTTCTGACAAGATGCAGCATGCTCCCTTGCCGAACCATCTCCTGGTTTCTTTGCAAATATTGTACTTCCTAAAGATATGTCTCCAGCAGTAATATCGCTTTCTAATTCTTTGATTTTCTCAATAATTTCTTCAATTTCAGTTACTTCTCCAGCAATAAACTTCTCACTCAAATCCCTTACTTCCTTTGCCTTTTCTACATATTCAGGATCTGTCCTTGAAAGCGTGAATTCCGCAAGTATATGTGGATTTGATCTGAATGAAGATGTTTCTCCTGACGGTATAAGCTCATCAGTAGTTGTAACTTCCGCTGTTAAATAGCTTACAACCTTAAGAAGAAGATGCTTCTTAAGAGCTTCCATCTCTGGCCAGTCTTTAATGTTTGGACCGAATGCAAGTTCATTCTTTTTATTGAATTTCTTTGTTCCGTTATAGTTTCTTCTTTCATATATATCGCCGTTGAAATTGTATTCCGGATTTGAATAATTTGCTTCAATCTCGTCGGCTCCAGTTAGTACTCCACCATTTGCAGCAGTTGCCGCTATTGACTTGGCATCCATAAGTGCCACAGCAGAAATCTGTCCGTCAGAAGGCTTTGATCCTTCCCTATTTGGAAAATTCCTTGTAGTATGTCTTATAGAAAACTCATTGTTTGCAGGGGTGTCTCCAGCTCCGAAACATGGTCCACAGAATGCAGACCTTATTATTGCACCGGCATCCATAAGCTTTCCTATTGTTCCGTTGGATACAAGCTCCTTGTATTCTGGCTGACTACCCGGATATACGCTCAATGTGAACTTGTCATTTCCTGTTGATTTACCCTCAAGGATATCTGCTGCAGCTACTACATTGTCAAAGGTTCCACCTGAACATCCTGCAATAATTCCCTGATCTACATGGAATTCACCGTCTACAACTTTGCCCTGAAGATCAAGCTTTGCTCGTTCTCCATACATCTTCTTTGCTTCTTCTTCTATTCCTACAAGAATCTCAACTGTATTTTTCTTGAATTCTTCAATAGTGTAAACATTACTAGGATGGAAAGGTATTGCGATTGAAGGCTTAATTTCAGATAAATCAACATATACAATACCGTCATAGTATGCAACCTTTCCAGGATTAAGCTCCTTATATGCTTCCGGTCTTTTGTGTATATCAAAGTATTCCTTTACCTTTTCATCTGTTCTCCAGATTGACGACCAGCATGTAGTTTCAGTAGTCATAACATCGATGCCGTTTCTAAACTCAACACTAAGATTCGAAACTCCGTCGCCTATAAATTCCATTAATTTATTTTTCACATAACCGTTCTTGAAAACCTTACCTATTATCTGAAGGGCAACATCGTGAGGTCCTATAAATTCAGAAGGCTTACCGGTAAGATATATTGCAATGGTTTCAGGTCTCTTTACATCATAAGTACTTCCTACAAGCTGCTTTACAAGCTCGCCTCCACCTTCTCCTACTGCAATGGTTCCCAATGCTCCATATCTTGTATGTGAATCAGAACCTAGAATCATTCTTCCACATCCAGCCATCATTTCCCTGTTGTATGAGTGAATTACCGCCATATGTGGAGGTACATATATTCCACCATATTTCTTTACAGCTGAAAGTCCAAACTTGTGATCGTCTTCATTGATTGTTCCACCTACTGCACAGAGAGTATTATGACAGTTTGTCAGTACATATGGCATTGGAAACTTCTCCATTCCACTTGCTCTAGCAGTCTGAATTATTCCTACATATGTAATGTCGTGAGATGTAAGTGAATCAAATT
>NZ_CEZJXU010000243.1:0-3879 GCF_983023055.1 Dethiosulfatibacter sp.
TATTAACACTACATATAGTATAGCATAACATCGGTTTTATTGTTATATCAACTTGTTTTTAGTTCATTTTAAGGCAATATTGTTACTTTTAGCACCGTGAAAAGCATTGTTTTTTTGTTTACGTTAGTATCAGTTAGCAAGCAGTCCAAATCACTCCTTTCAAGCAACTCGTTAACATTAGCAGAGATATTGTTCCACATTCCAACGAATTCACCAAGCTATTCTTTCCCTTCATTTGCAATATTATAATACATTCTTTTAGGTCCAAGAGAAGATTTTGCGAATTTAGAAGTAATAAAACCTTTGCTTTGAAGTCGTTTTAATTGAATATCATCATACACTTCGATAGCTTTAATCTGAATTCAAACAAGAAAGCAGCTCTGCTGCGTTAAATAGGTCACAGCGACATAGTCGCGTTAGATGCAAAGCGGATAGTGACCATAGCATTTCTTAAGTAAAATTAAAACACCTGCAAAAGAATCTTTCACAGGTGTTTCTCCTATTTCAATAATATTCAATGTCAACAATCATCAATAGCTATCCATTATAATGTCTTTTTATATTTATAAGAGATATGCTTAACATAATCATCTCCATTTTGAGATAGATATACTTCCTTGTTTCCCTCATTTACAAAACCAGGCACCGCTCCTCCACTAATTACACAATCCACGTCAGTAACATTTAATCTTGCATCCTCTCCGTCACTGAAGGCACTGTTTAAGTAGCCACCTCCAATTCTACTGACGGTGATTTCAACCTTCTCAGCAGGCAATGCCTTACCGTTTTCATCTTCAAAATGTATATGAATTATTAATTCTATATTCTTCACTTCAACCACAGGGGGCTCAGGCTTAAGCTCCGGCTCTGGTTTCGGTTCGGGTTTAGGTTCGGGTTTCGGTTCGGGTTTAGGTTCGGGTTTAGGTTCGGGCTTTGGCTCTGGTTCAGGCTCTGGTTCTTCTTCATTGCTATCCGGTGCTCCTCCTGCCATATCTGCTATCTCATCCTCGTTTTCAAGCTTTTCTTTTTCTACAGCGGCCATAATATCTTCATAAGTAAGTAGTTTTCCCTTTTCCTCTATCTGTTCATCCGTACCATCCGCTTCATTTACTTGCTGTTCGCCGTTTTCATCAAATATTTCATCCGTACTATCCGAATGGAGATTAATGTCATTCAATTCTTCTCCATTTGCAATGTTTCCTTCAATAATATCTTTTAAAACACCTTCTCCATTAAATGCAATACCACTGGAATCCGAATCGACTACAACTTTATTTGATTCACTACCCATATTTCTATTGCTTAAATCAGAATATATATACGTTGCAATATTAATAACTACTACTACTACTATTAGTAAAAGTATAGAAAACCTCAAGTTATTCTTCACATAGGTGGATAAATCTTTTACTCTTGATTTCATATATACTCCTCCATATTCAAGTAGGTAATGTCAACTAAGACACTACTCTTTTCTATAAACATGTCATCTCAGCAACAATATATTTCTAATAATCTCTGCTCACATTGCAGTTTTTAATCTCTTATTATTATAATTATATTTAGTATATATTTATTTAGTATATTATTCAATATTATTTAAGTCAAAATCATATTGTTTAGTTTCCTTACAAATCGAGTAGGAGGTAGTTGATTACTTCAACTATAAAATACTCCATTCTTCCTTAGTATGTCTTTTTACCATTTCAATTAGTATATTAATTTGTAGAACATGGATTCATTTGCTATAATAGAAGTAAGTTAATGATGGGAGTTGATTTTATGACAGACAAGGAATTACTGGAGTATCTACTCCAAAACAACTATGTTATTAACAAAGTCGAATTAAATCATCCAGATGCGAGTTTCATCTGTATGAAGGCTATGGCAGAACCCATAGACAAGTACGGACAGGAATTTACGTTGCAGACTTATGACTTGAGTTTGTTAATAGACGCTAAAAGAATATGGAAAAGATAACAAAGATCTGATTTCAGATCTTTGTTTTTTATTGGAGATAACATATTTCAATATTTGTAAAAAAATACTCCCGGCATATTCTTGCGCCGGGAGTACAATTCAACTAAATTATTTATTCAATTCCAACTATTATCAGGCAACTATATCCATATAGAGAATTGAAACCTCATCTATTGGAAGTATTCTTCCTTCAACTTCAGATCCCTCTGTTCCGTTCATCTGGATATACTCTATTAATATCTCGTCAAGACCAGGGTATTCTCCTGTTATTACTGCTTCCTTGAACATTTCGTATGCATCTCCACCAGCTGCTAAAAAGTCATTTGTAGCTACTGAATAAAGCATTTCCATATCCATGGCTTCTCCGTTAACTTCAACTGAAACAACTCTGCTTCCTGCATCCATTGAAGGATCAAACACAACATCCATACCTGCTATATGAGGAAAGGCGCCTTTGGCTTCAGGGTAGTCAGTAAGGCCGTTTTCCAATGCAGCTACAATCTGTGCTCCTGTAAGGTCCTTGGTTACAACATAGTTTCCAAAAGGAAGGACGGTAATTACATTACCTTTTGTTATATCTCCTCTTTCGATGGAAGCCCTTATGCCGCCACCGTTTGTAAATGCAATGTCAGCTCCAGTTTCATCAAGCATTGCATCAGTAATAAGGTTTCCAAGATTGGTTTCACCCGTTCTTACATCCGCTCTTTCACCGTCAAGATGAATGTCTGTCGAACCTACGACGACTGAAGTTATAACTTCATTTTCAGCTTTTATCTGGTCAATCAGGGCAACTATATCAGCATCAGCTTCCATTGCCACACCTTCTTCTTTAGTTATAAGCTTGGCAGATTTCATAAGCATACCATCCTTAAGCTCAAGGTTAACTATACCAACATACTTGGTATACTCACCTGCCTGAACAATCAAGGTATCATTGATAAGTTTACCTGTTTCCATTACCGTATGGCTGTGACCGTCAACTATTACATCTATGCCATCAACATATTCTGCAACCATTTCACTTGTATATTTACCTTCTACGCCAAGGTGTGACAGACATACTATTATGTCCGCTTCATCTTCAAGCTGGGCAGTCATCATCTTTGCTATTACAATAGGATCAAAGAAAGTGAGTCCTATTACATTGTCAGGATGGGTCATGAATGTAGTAGCAGGAGTAGCTAGTCCAAATATAGCAACCTTCACTCCATCGTATTCCATTATTTTATAAGCTGGCAGGTATGATGTATAATCCGCATTAAATACATTGGCTGAAACTATTGGGAAATCCGCCATATCTGCAAGCTCAAGAAGCCGATCCTGTCCATAGTTAAAATCATGGTTTCCAGCAGTCATTATGTCATATCCTACTGCATTCATAATTTTCACTATGCTCTCACCATCATTAAGTGTTGATATTGTCTGTCCGTGGAATGCATCTCCTGCATCCATAACAATTACATTGGTATTCATAGATTTTTCATGATTAACTATTGTTGCCACTTTGGCATATCCCATTCCATCATACTTGCCTTCAGACACTCTTGAATGAATGTCGTTGGTGTGGACTATGGTTATCTTAACCGAATCCTTCATCGGCATCTCCATATCCATTTCAGTTCCATCAGGAATCTTAAGCATCTGCCCCGGATAAATCATATTAGGATTTGCAATACTGTTTGCATCAACAATATCCTGAACCGTCACTCCATGCATGGCAGCTATCTTGTATAACGTATCTCCGCCAACCACCTGATAGCTAGCTGCGAATGCCGGCATTACCATAGTACTAATTAACATTGTTAACACGATAAAAAAAACAAGAAACTTTTTGCCTTTCATTGAAAGACCTCCTCTTTTAATTTAGTGTTATGTAAGTTTATTCTGTATCTATAATTA
>NZ_CEZJXU010000244.1:0-3878 GCF_983023055.1 Dethiosulfatibacter sp.
CTAAGTTGACTTACAAAAAAGTGCCTACTTGAAGGAACTTCCCAAATATAATATACTGTTAACCATATACACAGTATGATACAAGGAGATTATCATGATAACAATAGTTGCTAAATGTATTATAAAAAAAGACAAGGTTGAAGAATTCAAAAAACTAGCAGAAGAGCTTGTCAAGGAAAGCAAGAAGGAAGCAGGCTGTATTTCCTATGATTTGTTTGAAGATATAAAAAAACCGAATGTTTTAACTTTTATTGAAGAATGGAAGGATATGGATGCTATTGAGGAGCATAACAATACAGCTCATTTCACTTCTATAGTACCAAAGTTTGATGAACTTAGAGAAGATAGTACAGTAAATCTTTACCAGAAAGCAGCTATGCTGCGTTAAATGTGTGAACATTTATTAAGATGCGAAGTAAAGTTTCTTTAAATGCATAACACCAACGTTTCAAGGGGTTATGTATATTTTAATTTTACTAAGCAGTAAGAAAGCATAATAAAAAATTTATTAAAGGAGTCGGGACTGAATAGTCCTAATAAAATTATGAAAGTAGTAGCATTTAACGGAAGTCCAAATAAAGAAGGAAACACATACCATGCAATAAAGCTTGTAGCTGATGAGCTTGAAAAAGAAGGAATAGAAATAGAAGTAGTCCATATTGGAAACAAGAAAATCAGAGGCTGCATGGCTTGCAATAAATGCAGGGTGAATATGGATGAAAAATGCATATTTGAAGATGATGTAGTGAATGAAATGGTTCAGAAATTAAAGGAAGCTGATGGAATAATACTGGGATCTCCTGTACATTATACAGATATGGCCGGAACGATGAAGTCGTTTCTCGACAGGTTGTTCTACGTATCCGGTGCCAATGGCAACTTCTTAAAACACAAGGTGGGAGTTTCAGTAGTAGCGGTAAGACGCACAGGAGGGTTGACTGCTGTCAATCAGTTGAACTCATATTTGAATTATTCTGAAATGATTATACCTACATCATATTATTGGAATGTAATCCATGGTATGACTCCTGGAGAAGTTCTCAAGGATGAAGAAGGAGTTTGTACTATGAAAACTCTTGGAAGAAACATGGCATGGGCAATGAAACTTGTTGAAAACGGCAAGGATACAGTTAAGAAACCTGAAAAAGAAGAAAAAGTTGCAATGAGTTTCATAAGATAGTATATTAATACTAGACAGCAAGGGTTTTTTAATCATACTCTTGCTGTTTATTTTTGTTAAATGAGTAAAACTGTTGCAAGGTAGTAAACATCATGATTGTATATGAGTATAATCGAATATACTCATATACAAAGGAGGTTAATTATGGTGGAATTTTTCAAAGCCCTTTCTGATGAAAACAGGTTAAGGCTTGTTAATATACTAATGCATGCTGAACTGTGTGTTTGTGAAATTGAAGTTATGCTTGAATTGAATCAGTCAAACATATCAAGGCATCTTAAAAAGCTTAAGGATGCAGGTATTATAAGTTCTTCAAAAGATGCCCAGTGGATTCATTATAAATTATCTGATGATTTTGAAAAAGAAAACATTTTGCTTAATGAATATTTAAGGGATGAATTTGAGAAAAATGAAGTTTTTATTAAAGACTTGGAAAGATATATGAGGTATGAAAAATCAAATTTTAATTGTCAGTATATAAGAGAAGACAGAGATAATGTATTGGATTTGATTAAACCCGGAGGAAACAGTTGATGAATAAAAATAATGAAGATAATACTATTAAAACTTCAGAAGCAATGGATGTTTTTGGAAGATATTTGACAATATGGGTTGCTTTGTGCATAATTGCAGGAGTGATGATAGGAAGATTCATACCAGCAGTACCGGCCGTATTAAGCAGATTTGAATATGCAAATGTTTCGATACCGGTATCAATACTTATTTGGCTGATGATTTATCCAATGATGCTAAAAATAGATTTTAAGAGCATAGTGGAGGCAACCAAAAAGCCTAGAGGATTGACAGTTACCTGTGTAACAAACTGGTTAATAAAGCCTTTTACAATGTATCTAATATCAGCATTTTTCTTGAAAATTGCTTTTAGGTCATTCATTGGACCCGATCTTGCCAATGAGTACCTTGCGGGAGCAGTTTTATTGGGAGCAGCTCCATGCACTGCCATGGTATTTGTTTGGAGTCATTTGACAAAGGGAGATCTGGCATACACCCTTGTACAGGTATCAGTTAACGATTTGATATTGTTGGTTGCATTTGCACCAATAGTAGCATTTCTGTTGGGAGTAAGTGACATAACGGTACCCTACAATACACTGTTCTTGTCAGTTGTACTGTTTGTAGTAATTCCACTTCTTGGTGGCTATGTTTCAAGAGAATATATCATTAAAAACAAGGGACTTGAATATTTCGAGAGGGTATTCCTGAAGAAGTTTGATAATACTACAATCATAGGATTATTATTGACATTGATAACTATATTTTCATTTCAGGGTGAAATAATTTTAAATAATCCATTACATATAGTCCTCATAGCAGTTCCTTTGGTTATACAGACATTTCTAATATTCTTCATTGCATATTTCTGGGCAAAGGCATGGAAACTTAAGCATAATATAGCTGCACCAGCTGCCATGATAGGAGCAAGCAACTTTTTTGAACTGGCAGTGGCTGTGGCAATATCACTGTTTGGACTTAATTCTGGAGCTGCCCTTGCAACTGTTGTCGGAGTACTTGTTGAAGTTCCAGTCATGCTGACCCTTGTAAAGATAGCAAATCACACAAAATTCTGGTTTGTTGAATAAAAACAAGAAACTAATGAATTATTGATATTTGTATGGAGAACTTTAAAAGCTCGCTAGTGTAATGACTGATTAATTGAAGAAATTGGAGGAAGAATAAATGAAATATAAGATAGCTTTTGTTTGTGTACACAATTCCTGTAGAAGCCAGATGGCTGAAGGTTGGGCAAAGAAACTTGGAAAGGATGCATTGGAAGCATATTCTGCTGGTACTGAAGACTATGCTGAGGTTAAGCCTCTTGCCGTAAAGGTGATGGAAGAGGCAGGAATAAACATGGAAGGGCACAAACCCAAGCTTTTGACGGATATTCCTGAAGAACTAGATATTCTCATAACCATGGGATGCAATGTTGTATGTCCATTCGTTCCCAACAAACATTCTGAAGACTGGGGCATAGAAGATCCTTCCGGTGGACCAATTGAAGGATTCAGGAATACTAGAGACATAATCAAGGATAAAGTTGAAGAATTAATAAAAAGAATTGAAAATGGTGAACTTGTGTTATAATATAATGTGATTTACATACGAAAACATCAAATTATTTTGGAGTAGTATATGAAAGATAATAAGGAAAACACTAAAATAAGTGGTAAATATGTTGAAGTTAGATACTTTGCAACTTTCAGAAAAAACAATATAAAAAAGGAATTTATTGATTATATAGAAGGAATGACAGTTAAGGATATTCTATTTTTAAAGGAAATAGATGAGAAGGATGTTGCTATACTTCTAGTCAATGGTATAAGGAAGACAGGGGATAAGGTGCTTGAACAAGGCGACATAATATCACTTTTCCCACCTGTAGGCGGCGGATGATAAAATATATATGAAAAACTATTTTGCAACAAAAAACATGGGTTTTAGAAGAAATGAAATTTTTATTATACAGAATTACAGGAGCGTAATATGTTTAAATAGATTAAGAGTAAAAAGGTTTATCAGCATGTAGTTGAACAGATAAAAGTGTTAATAAATAAACAATACTTTTCAATTGTATAAATGTGTGTTATAATCCTGTCTTTGACACTAAAAAAAGAAAAAACCGTGGTATCCCTTGCAAATAGCGGGCTATCGCGGTTTTTGTTTTAGTCAAAAAGTG
>NZ_CEZJXU010000245.1:0-3876 GCF_983023055.1 Dethiosulfatibacter sp.
GGATTTAAGGATGCCTTAATCGATTCAAGTCCGGGAGAGTTTATAGGTCCCGGAGGCAGTCCTTTGTAAATATATGTATTGTATTCTGATTCTATTTCGAGGTCATCATAGGAAAGTCTCGGTTTTCTTTCTCCTAGAGCATACTGTATTGTAGCACAAGATTCAAGTTTCCAACCACGTTCAATCCTGTTGTGAAAAACTGAAGAAACCAAAGGTCTTTCTGAATCTTCCAGAGCTTCCCCTTCTATAATTGATGCCATGGTCATTATCCTGTTCAAGTCAATAGTGTCGTCAAAACTGTCTACTATATATGTATCATATACTAACTTGTATCCATCCAGAAACCTTCTTATCAATGTTTCCTCATCTGAATCAAGGTATACATTGTAGGTTTCGGGATAAAGATATCCTTCAAGACTTTTTATGTTTTCATCAATAAGAAATCCATAATCACTTGAAAAATAACCTACATCACTGCAAAGGTTTAGAAATTTATTGGTATCAATTGGAAACTGGTCCTTTATTTCCGATGCAGCTTCTAAAAGGGTAAGTCCTTCCCTTAGGGTAATGTTTATAGTTGCATTAACATTACTTCCATTTTCAAGAAGTATACAAATTTCTTCAAGACTCATGGACTTTGACATTTCGTAGTCTCCAGCCTTAAACTTTGAACCTTTATTGTTTATCTTCAGATATATTTTATAGGCAGTTTGGTCCTTTATAAGTCCATTCTCAAGGAGAATATCTCCTATTCCTTTTGGTGTTGTACCTGAAGGCACTGATAAGACTAGAGTGCTGCTGTCAGTCATATCTATAGGTGTTATATTGTTCTTATAGTAATTTGACGCTGCAAACCATAAAGCTATGACAATTACTGCTAGAATCAGAATTGTTTTTGCAGATTTTTTCATAATCTACCTCTACGTTTTAACAGAAGTGTCCTAGGACACTTCTGTGTGAGTTGCTTGTTTGCGTTCTTGGCAGCTCAAGAAACTTTCCTTCGCGCATAAAATTCGTTTTACGAATTTTTGACTTCCATAATTATTGGTAGTATCATAGGTCTTCTCTTTATTTCATTGTAGATGAATTTGCTCAGCGCGTCTTTTATTGCAGACTTTATGCTGGACCATTCCCTTACATTGTTTTCAAAACATTTTTCCAGTGCAACCTTAACAACAGCCCTTGAATCAACCATGAGGTCTTCATTCTCTCTTACATATACGAATCCTCTTGAGATTATGTCAGGTCCGGATACTACTGTACCTGATTTTCTATCAATTGTAACTACAGCTATTATTAATCCGTCTTCAGAAAGATGCTTTCTGTCCCTAAGAACTATGTTTCCAACATCTCCAACTCCAAGTCCATCAACCATTATGTTTCCAGACTGAATCTTTTGACCGAGTTTCATTTCTTTTTGGGTCAATTCAACCATATCACCTGTATTTATAACAAGAATATTCTTATTTTTTATTCCCATTGTTTCAGCAAGTTCAGCATGTTTCTTAAGATGTCTCATCTCACCGTGTATAGGTATGAAAAATTTAGGCTTTAAAAGTGCAAGCATAAGCTTGTGTTCTTCCTGCTTTGCATGTCCCGATACATGTATATCATACAGCTTGTCGTAAATGACTTCAATATTTTTCTCGTACAACTGGTTTATTACCTGGCCTATTGATTTTTCATTTCCAGGTATTGGACTTGCTGATATTATAACAGTATCTCCTTCACGGAGCTCTATTTTACGGTGATCATCTGCAGCCATTCTTGAAAGTGCAGCCATAGGTTCTCCCTGGCTTCCAGTGGATATGATTACCAGTTCCTTGTCCTTATATTTGTTTATGTCATTTACATTTATTATCATCTCAGGATTAATGTCAAGATATCCAAGGGTTGTAGCAACATCAACCACATTGAGCATGCTTCTTCCCGATATTACTATTTTGCGTTTGAATACTTTGGCAGCATCAACTATCTGCTGGACCCTATATACATTGGATGCAAATGTTGCAACCACTATACGTTTTTTTGCCTTTTTGAAAAGATCCATGAAATTGTTTGTCAGTGAAGCTTCGGACATGGAATATCCAGGACTTTCTACATTTGTGCTTTCAGACAAAGCTAAAAGCACTCCCTTTTGGCCATATTCGGCAATTGTATGAAGATCTATTGGCAATCCCTTTATAGGTGTTAAATCAACTTTAAAGTCTCCTGTATGAAAAACCACACCGACCGGTGTTGTTATTGCAATACAAGAAGCATCAGGTATACTGTGGTTACTTCTGATGAAGTGAGCCTGAAAACATCCTAGTTGTATTTTATCGTCATGGCTTACAACTTTAAGGCATTTATTGTCGATACGATGTTCTATAAGCTTTTTCTCAATAAGACCAATTGTAAGCTTTGTGCCGTAAATTGGAACCTCTAATTTTTTTAACAGATATGGAATAGAACCTATATGATCTTCATGTCCGTGGGTGATTACTATTCCTCTAATTTTTTCTTTGTTTTTTATCAAATATGATATATCCGGTATAACAATATCAATTCCCAACATACTATCTTCTGGGAACCCCATACCACAGTCTACTATCATTATATCATTTCCGTACTCAAGTACTGTGATATTCTTGCCGATTTCACCCATTCCTCCAAGTGGAACCAGCTTTAATTTTTTGTCGTTTCCTTTTTGCATTCTTTCCTCCTATTTTTGCAGTCACTACAAATACCGTAAAACTTCAATGTATGATTGTGTATATTAAAATCGTATTCATCTTCAATGATTTTCTCTAGATCCTGGAGCAAGTCGATTTTAACCTCTTCGATCTTGCCACAGATTTGACACACCAAGTGGTGGTGTCTGTGAGATTCATCTTCAATATGACTTAATTCAAATCTACTACAGCCATCATTAAAATTTAATTTATAAACAATATCAATTTTTTCAAATAATTTTAACGTTCTATAAATTGTAGCAAGTCCGATTTCCGGATGCTTTAACTTAACTATTTCATATATTTGTTCCGGGTTAAAGTGTTTTCCTTCATTGGAATCTATTATTTCGAATACTACTCTACGTTGTGTAGTTAATTTGTAACCTGCATCGTTCAGTTTTTCTTTGAATATTTCAAAATTTGTCATATCGCACCACTCTTATTTGATTTTTATTATCACTAAGAGTTTATTATTAAATGACATTTTTGTCAAATGGTAATTCAAATCAATTGACTATGTTCTAAATGAGATCGTCAGCCATTCCTTCATATATCTGAATAACTTCCTCAAGTTCCTCGTCATCATCTATCATGATAAATACAGGTTGTCCGTTGTTTTTTTCAACCCTGTATATCATTCCCTCTTCGCTGTCGGGATATCTTAGAACTGCATATTCATCCTCGTCCAGATGGAAGGTTGCAAGGATTTCAATTTTTTCCTTTTCTCCATCATCATTTATAAGTTCTATAAAGTTGCTCATTTTTTCACTTCCTTGTCTAAAAACGTTGTTAATATGTTTACTGCCGCCATTTTGTCTATGACTTCCTTTCTTTTGCTCCTGCTCACATTGCCGCTAATGAGTATTCTTTCAGCCATAAGGGTTGTAAGTCTCTCATCTTCGTATATGA
Organism: Dethiosulfatibacter sp.; assembly: GCF_983023055.1. NCBI lineage: Bacteria > Bacillati > Bacillota > Tissierellia > Dethiosulfatibacter > Dethiosulfatibacter sp. Next base: position 3,624 of record NZ_CEZJXU010000245.1, read on the forward strand.
TTTCCTGTTCAAACTTGTAGCTCAACTTCTTTACAAAGTGTTGTACCTTTTCAGCTTGTATTCCAATTGTTCCATCAAGTTTTTTAGGTAGTCCCACCACTATTGATGTCACTCCATATTCTTCTATTATTCTTTTAAGTTCTTCAAAGTCCTTTCTGTAGCTGACCCTTCTTATTGTCTTTATTCCCTGTGCAGTAATATTTAGAGGATCGCTGACAGCTACTCCAATGGTGCTGTCGCCTACATCCAGTGC
>NZ_CEZJXU010000246.1:0-3847 GCF_983023055.1 Dethiosulfatibacter sp.
CAGATAGTGACCAAAGCATTTATTAAGATGCGCAGAAAAGTTTCCTTAAGCCTTGAAAAAAACTACCCTCCTTATTATGGATTATGATAAATCTTGAACAAACCTTTTGGAATGTTCAAAAATAATAACTTGCTGAAATCAATTCTTCTCTTATATACAGCCTTTCTATGTATAATGTTTTTATGCATTTTGTTTGTTTATCTTCTCTATCATCTGAGGTATAACCTCGTACATATCTCCTACTATTCCGTAGTCTGCAATATTGAATATTGGTGCTGATGGATCTGAGTTTATAGCCAGAATCGTTTCTGATTCCTTCATGCCAGCCTGATGCTGAGGTGCTCCCGATATTCCACATGCTATATATAGCTTAGGCTTAACCCTGTTTCCGCTATATCCAACCTGATGAGTTTTCGAAATAAATCCATCTTCCACAAGTGGTCTTGAAGATCCTACAACTCCTCCTAGAGCATCAGCCAGTTCCTTGATCATCTTGAAGTCCTCTGAGGTTTTTAGTCCCTTGCCAGCAGAAACCACTATCTGTGCATCTGTGATATTGAAATCCTCTTCTGTGATTTCCCTTATAACTTCTATCATGTTGTTTTCTATAACTATAGGTTCTAATATTTCAACTTCACCTGTTCTGCTTTCATCCCTTTTAGCCTCGTCAAATTCCTTGTATCTAACTGTTGACATCTGTGGCATAAAATCAGACTTTATATGTGCAAGAATATTCTCGCTGAAGGCAGGTCTTATTTGTACAAGCTTCTTGTCATCCTTGTCGATTTCAAGTCCAGTACAATCTGCTGTCAATCCGCATTCAAGAGTTGCTGCAACTCTTGGAGCCAATGATCTTCCAAAGCTTGTAGCACCAAAGAGACATATTTCAGGTTGTACCTCCTTAATAATCTTCACTACATTTTTTGCATATGTCAAAACTTCAGGAATGCTAAATATTTCATCATCCTTTACGTGATATATCCTGTCGGCTCCCCTGTAGATAAGTTCATTCAAATCAAGATTTGAGGGACCGCAGATGCAGCAATAAACATCCTCACCCAGCTCCTCTGCAAGTATTTTTGCCTTTCCAAGGAGTTCGTAGGTAACCTTGTGGATAACTCCGTCTTTTTGTTCAGCATAAACCATTACACCAGTAAAATCCTTCATCTACTTCACCTCCAATATCTTTTTGTCTATCATTATATCAGTAAATTCATCAAGGGCAGCATTGATATCTTCACGCCAAAGCTTTCCTTCCCTGTGAACCTCTTTTGGTACCTCTATCTTCTTAACCCATGTAGCGGAGCCTTTCAATCCAGCACCGGTTTCATCAATATAATTGCTCATCTTCTCAAGTCCCCATACAGGTATTTCAGCCTTTCTTGCCTTCATCTTGTTTTTGAAGGATGGCAGCCTTGGATTGTTTATATCCTTTGTAACAGTCAAAAGTCCTGGGAGCTGCATCTTTTTAACATAAACTCCGTCCCAGATATCTGTTACTGCAGTTATATCCTTGTCAGTAACTTCTTCAATCTTTTCTACAAAACAAATATGGGGAATATCAAGAATCCCAGCAACTTCAGCTCCAACCTGTCCAGTATCTCCGTCAACAGTCTGCATACCTGCAAATACAAGATCGAATTCTCCAATTTCCTTTATTCCTGCAGCCAAAGTATGTGCAGTTGCCTTAACGTCAGCTCCGCCGAATTTTCTATCACTCAGAAGAATACCCTCATCGGCGCCTCTTGCTATTGCTTCCTTAAGAGCAGACTCGGCACTTGGAGGTCCCATACTTAATGCCACTACCTCAGCACCCATTTCTTCCTTGATTGCTACTGCAGCTTCCAAGGCATTAAGATCAAAAGGATTTATTTCTGTTCCGGCAGACTTCCTGTCTATAACTCCTTTTTCCCTGTCAAACTTCACCTTTTCCATGTCGGGAACCTGCTTGATCAATACAACTATTTTCATACTTACCTCCAAATAGAATTTACAGTTCTTACTATAAAAAAACGTTATGATTTCATCAACTCTGGTAGAACCACTTCCAATAAAAGAATAACACTTTTTTACGTTTTTGTAAAGATTTCGGAGAATAGTAGTTTATTTAACAATCAAGCAATCACTGTACACCTTGAAAAATAACGATTCTCTACATAAAACAACCTGAAATCCATTGAAAGAATTTCAGGTTCATATACAAAGCCGTGTTATTTTGTTTACTTTTGTCCCAATTCGTTGATATGACTCTCATTTAAATGTCATTAATTTAACAATCTTATTTCACAACTTCAATAACTCCGCTTTCATATATCTTAACATCAAAATCATTTTTTTTAGCAGTATCTTCAAGGGAATCCGCCTTTTTAAGTCCTTCAGACGAAGATTTCATAAATATTACCTTTAAAGTATAAAACATTATTTGTATATCAAGAAAAATCGAATAGTTGTTTATATAATAAAGATCGTAAATAAGCTTGTCCCTCAATGCAGTATTGTATTTCCCCCTAACCTGAGCAAATCCCGTTATACCTGCCTTGAACTTTGTCCTAAATCTGAACTCATCATATTCTTTTATGAATTTTTCTGCAATTTCAGGTCTTTCCGGTCTTGGCCCTACTATGCTCATTTCACCCTTCAACACATTTACAAGCTGTGGCAGTTCATCAATCCTTGTCATCCTTAGAATTTTTCCAACTCTGGTTATTCTCGAGTCATTCTCATCCGCAAAAACTGGTCCTGTCGATGCCTCGGCATTTTCTACCATTGTTCTAAACTTAATCATCTCAAATTTTTTATTATTTTTTGTAAGTCTAGTCTGCTTGAAAAAAACCGAACCTCCATCCTGAATCTTTACAGCAATTATTGAAGCGACCATAACAGGAGTCAGCACTATAAGACCAATTACAGACAACACAATGTCCACTACCCTCTTCAGAATCATCTCCTCGGTACTTATTTTGTTGCTGAAGCTGAATACAGGTATGTCGTCAAGTGTTGTAAACACGGCTGTATTGTTAAAAATCGCCAAAGTAGTTGGAATTGCAAAGGCTTCCTTATTTTGCATATAACAGTGTTTAATTATATCTCCCTTTAATTCAGAATCAACCATATTGCTTATGAATACGGTCTCAGTTTTGTCAATATACTTCATAAGCATCTTTTTCCTCAGTATTTCCGAATCTAGAATATACTTTACATCATATAAATGATCAAGATGTTTTATAAGCTTTATTGATATCATTTCCTTGTCTTCTGTTGTTCCAATTACTATTGATTTTTCCTTTATATGAATCTTCTGATAAAGAATAAACATTATCTTTTTCTGCACTGCAAAAGCTACTGTGCTAAAAAGAATGGAATACAGGAATACTCCATTTGGTATCTTTGTTCTTTTGAAAATATAGCCTAGTGTAATAACAACTACATGAATTAGTATTATTGACAATATTGAATTGTACATGCTATCCAGATATTTTTTCTTACCGCAGTAATAAGGTTTGTATATGGAAAAAACTATGAAGGAAAAAACAGTTACTATGGCAATTACTTCCTCAAAACTGAATTTTGCAAATCCTAGCTCTCCTGTTGCAACTGAATATGCAATAACAAATCCAACAACTATTATTAAATAATCAATTATTAACTGTACAGTAAAAAACAACTTATTTTCATTTGCATTTCTAATCATATTTATACCTCGTGTCCTACCCCAATGAATGTGCTTATTATATCAAAATTATCTCTATATAACAAGATTTCAATTCTCTATGGTTTTTGACTTTCTCTCTCTACAGGAGTATTATTATATTGTAGATATCCAAGAAAACAGCTATGCTGAGTTAAC
>NZ_CEZJXU010000247.1:0-3840 GCF_983023055.1 Dethiosulfatibacter sp.
CTGAAACAAATGCATCTGCAATAGGAATAAGTAATCTTCTTGGACTTGGAGTTGATCTTTTCCCAAGAGTTGACAAGCGTCTTAAAGAGCTTGGAATCAGAGACAAGGTAGCACTTTTTGCCGGTGGAAGAATCGGTGAAAAAGAAGAAGAACATGCAATGTTTGAGAAGAAGATAAAAGAAGAAGGAACTGGATTTTTAGGAGTTGATGCATTCTTTGGACCTGGAACAGATCCTCAGGATACAGTAGACTTATTAAATAAAATGCTTGGAAACAAATAGGAGGTATTGACATGAAACAGAACAAAACACGTGTTGTAATAATGAGAGCAGGAACAAGTAAGGGTATATTCATAAACGAAAAAGTTCTTCCAAAAGATGAAGCTGAAAGAACAAATAGAATACTTAAGATATTTGGAAATCCTGATATAAGACAAATAGATGTAAACTACACTTTTGGTCAGGTTTCATATGTTGCACCTAAAATAGATTATTCAGGAAATTGCGGAAATATTTCTGCTGGAGTTGGACCTTATGCAGTAGATGAAGGACTTGTTGAAATTACAGAGCCTTATACTACAGTAAGAGTACACAATACAAACACTGGAAAGATTCTTGTAGAGACAGTTAAGGTTGAAGACGGAGTTGCAGTAGTTGATGGAGATTATGCAATAGCAGGAGCTCCTGGAACAGGTCAAAAAATCGAAATAGACTTTTCAGATACAGCCGGTTCAAAAACTGGAAAACTTCTTCCTACGGGAAATCCTGTAGACAAGATGACAATAGCGGATATTGGTGAAATTGAGTTTTCTCTTGTAGATGCTGCAAATCCTGTTGTATTCGTAAGAGCAAAGGATTTGGGACTTACTGGAATAGAAACACCAAGCCAGATAGACAAAGATGAAAGAATTCTAAATATTCTTGAAGAAATAAGAGGAAACGCTGCAATAATAACTGGAGCTGCGACAGATCTTGAAGATGCTCTTAAGAATGCTCCGGCATTCCCAATGGTTGCATTTGTTTCAGAATCACAGGATTATACTGCTTTTGGATCAAACAAGGCAATATCTGAAGATGATACGGACTTTGTTTCAAGACTTATGTTCATGCAGGTAATACACAAGACTTATGCGGGTACAGGTACAATATGTACAGGTGCTGCAGCAAGAATCGAAGGAACTCTTGTTAATGAAGCAATGAAAGCTAAGAACAAGGGACAAGAAAATATATTAAAAATTGGACATCCATCAGGAGTAATAACTATTGATGTTTCAGCACACAAGGATGACAGTAGCTGGATTCTTGACAAGGCTGCAATAAACAGGACTGCTAGAAGAATAATGGATGGTTTCTGTTACACACCTGCAGGAGAGTAATAAAATGAATAAGTACGATTTTCATATAATTGATATTGGAAGTACGTATACAAAACAAAGATTGTTCAAAAATAGTGAGTTGGTGGCTACAGTACAGTCGCCAACTACTATAGACAACGTGTACAAAGGTATTAAGAAGGGACTTGACTTGATGAAGGAAGGTCTTGATGAAGAGAAAATAGATGCTGAATTTGTACTTTCTTCAAGTAGTGCAGCGGGAGGACTTAGAATGGTGGCCATAGGCTTCATGATGAGGGTTACTGCAAAGGCTGCAAAGGAAGTGGCAATGAATTCGGGTTCTAAGATACTTGAAATCTTATCAAACGAGGATCCTGCTGATTTCAGAGTTCAGGTTTTAAAAGAAATTAGCCCTGATATAATACTTCTTGCCGGAGGAACTGACGGCGGAGATGAAAAATCAATAATTGAAAATGCTGAACGGATTGTAGAAAGTGAAACAAATGCTGTGGTTGTAATTGCAGGAAATCTAAATGCACAGAGAAAAGTGGCGAAAATACTCAAGGCTGGAAACATCAACCATATAAGGGTACCTAACATCATGCCTACCATCCACGAGTTGAGGGTTAAGGAAGCCAGGGAAGCAATCCATATGGAATTTATCAAGGAGATTACAAAGGCTGAAGGACTTAATGCACTTCAGCAGGTAATAACCAATGATAAGATAATACCAACACCTGGAGCTGTTCTCATGGCTGCAGAACTTTTGGCGAAAGGAACCTACAAAACTGAAGGAATTGGTGAACTTATAATAGTTGATCTTGGCGGTGCCACAACAGATATTCATTCCGTAATTCCGCAGATGGAAGAACTTGACGCAGAAGAGAGAGGTCTTGTCGTAACAAACGAGAAGCAGATGTCCTATAGAACCGTTGAGGGAAATCTGGGACTTAGAATAAGCGCCGTAGGAATTATTGATGCAGTTGATTCCAGGATTATACTTGAAAAAAGGAATCTTAACACTGCTGAAATGGTAGAGGAATTTGAAGAGTATTGCGAGATGGTTGAAGAAAATCCTTCCTATCTTCCATTAAATGAAAAGGAAGAAATATTTGATACCCTCCTTGCAGAAACAGCTGTGGAAGTTGCCTTGAAAAGACATGCAGGAAGGTATGCTTCAGAAGTGGATACCTTCAAGGGTTATATTACAGGTATGCCTATTGGAAGAGATTTGAGAAATGTAGACCTTGTAATAGGTGTAGGTGGAATATTTTCACATAATGATGAAGAGAAAAGCAAGGCTATCATAAGAGAAGCCTTGAAAGATAGAAATATGTCACTGCTTCCCAAAAATCCAAAGATCATAATTGACAAGGATTACCTGCTTTTCGCAGCAGGTAACATTATGGAAGAGGATAAGGACTATGCCATGGAAGTCCTAAGAAAAAAATTCATGGCAAAAAAATAATAAATTTACGGGAGATATAAATGAACGCAAGAGTTGAATTGAAAAAAGCATTGGAAGCAAAGGAAATATTGGTAGCACCAGGAGCTCATGATGTGCTTACAGCAAGAGTTATAGAGCAAGCTGGATTTAAGGCTGTATATATGACAGGATACGGACAGGCTGCAAGTGCACTTGGAAAGCCTGATGTAGGTCTTTTGACACTTACAGAAATGGTTGACAGAGCTGCAAAGTTTGTTAGTGCTGTAAAAGTTCCTGTAATAGCTGATGCAGATACAGGATTTGGAAATGCACTTAGTGTAATGAGAACTGTAGAGCTTTATGAGAAGGCTGGAGTTGCAGCAATACAACTTGAAGACCAGGTTGCACCTAAGAGATGTGGACACATGCTTGGAAGAGAAGTTGTTCCTATGGAAGAAATGGTTGGAAAGATAGAAGCTGCAATAGAAGCAAGAACTGACGAGAGCATGCTTATAATAGCAAGAACAGATGCAAGAACAAACCTTGGTTTCGAAGAAGCACTTAAGAGAGTTAAGGCTTATGAGGCTGCTGGTGCAGACATAATATTCCTTGAGTCTTTGGAAGCAGAAGAAGAAATGGAAATACTTAACAAGGAAATTAAGGCACCAACACTTGCAAACATGGTAGAAGGTGGAAGAACTCCAGTATTCACTAATGCTAAGCTTCAAGGATTAGGATACGATCTTGTAATCTGGCCAACAGCGTCTACATATGTTACAGCATTCATGATGCAGAAACTTATGAAGGAACTTATGGAAAAAGATACAACTGAAGGAATGATGAATGAAATGATTGAATTCCCTGATTTCAACAAGCTTATTGGACTTGAAGAATATAATGCAATGGGATTGAAATTTATTAAGTAATTAATTTTTAGTATCCCTGATTATATATCTAATATTTGATTTGAATATTCATATCAATATTATCCAATCTACTGCAGAACAGTTAAGGTTAATATTTATTCAGCAATAGAGAACAAATAGGATTAAAATATGAGGGGATGCTTTCTTATAGCTTA
>NZ_CEZJXU010000248.1:0-3819 GCF_983023055.1 Dethiosulfatibacter sp.
ACATTTAGTGGTAAATACGCAAATAAGAATAATCAACCTGTATTATACATTACTGAAAGATGTGTATTTGAACTCCGCAAAGACGGGTTGTGGCTTATAGAAATAGCACCTGGGATAGACATGAAGAGCCAGATTCTCGATATGATGGAATTTAAACCTAATATTTCGGCGGAAGTAAAATTGATGGATGATAGATTGTTTAGAGATGAAAATATAGGACTTGAATTGAAATAAATATATTTAAAGAGGTGAATAATAGTGTATACAATGGGAATTGATATAGGATCGGCATCATCTAAAGCGGTAATTTTAAAAGATGGTGAAAAAATATTGTCAAGCGCAGTTGCCCAGATAGGAACAGGTTCAACTGGACCAAGCAAGGTAATAGCAGAAGCTCTTGAAAAAGCCGAATTAACAGAAGCAGATATTGAGAAGATAGTTACTACAGGATATGGAAGATTTTCAATAGATAAAGCAGATAAGCAATTCAGTGAAATAAGTTGTCATGCAAAGGGAATACATTTTCTTATTCCTACCGCAAGAACAATAATAGATATTGGAGGGCAGGATGCTAAAGCCATCAAGCTTGACAAAAAAGGACGGGTCAGACAATTTTTCATGAATGATAAGTGTGCGGCAGGAACGGGTAGATTTCTGGATGTAATGTCACGAATACTGCAGGTTGAGTTGGATGATATGGGTGAATATGATGCGATGGCAGATGAACCATCTGTTGTAAGTAGCACATGTACTGTATTTGCTGAATCAGAAGTTATATCACAGTTGTCAAAAGGACTAAAAAAGCAAAATATAATTGCAGGTGTTCATAATTCAACAGCGTCTAAAGCATGCAGTCTTGCTTATAGGGCAGGCATTGAGGATGATGTGGTAATGTGTGGAGGAGTTGCTCAAAATAATGGTGTTGTAAGAGCGATAAGTATGGAACTTGGAACTGATGTTATAGTTGCGCCCAATCCACAGACTACTGGAGCTTTGGGAGCTGCAATATATGCTTACGAAGCTACATTTTCTGAAGAGGCTATATAAGTATAAGTACTAAATAAAAATAGAATAATACTATAAAAACCCGTGGACGTTACCATGGATAAACTATAAAGAGAGGGAATAATATGAGTGATATAAAAGATATTAAGGATATGAAGGCAAAGGAACTCCTAGGATATTATCAGGGAAAATTAGATGAAGAAGCAAGACAGGCAAAAAAAGAAGGCAGGTTGGTATGTTGGTCTGCATCCGTAGCACCTCCAGAATTTTGCGTTGCAATGGATATAGCAATGGTTTATCCTGAAACACATGCAGCTGGCATAGGCGCCAGAAAGGGAGCGCCTGATATGCTCGAAGAGGCAGATAGAAAGGGATACAATCTGGATACATGTTCATATGCAAGGGTTAATCTTGGATATATGGAGCTTTTGAAGCAAAAGGCATTAACTGGAAAAACACCTGAAAAACTAGAAAATTCACCTGCGGCAGATATACCTTTGCCTGATATTATAATTACATGTAACAATATTTGTAATACTCTTTTGAAATGGTATGAAAATATTGCTGTAGAGCTTGACATACCTTGTATAGTAATTGATGTTCCATTTAATCATACAATGCCTATACCTCAGTATTCCAAGGATTATATTGCTGATCAGTTTAAAGAGGCAATCAGAATACTAGAAGATGTAACTGGAAGGGATTTCGACTACGATAAATTCCTGGAAGTACAGAAACAGACACAGAGATCAGTTGCACAATGGAATAGACTGGCAGCTCTTGCATCCCATAAGCCATCTCCTCTTAATGGTTTTGATCTGTTTAGTTTTATGGCATTGATAGTTTGTGCAAGAAGTTTAGATTATTCAGAAATAACATTTAAGAAGTTTGCTGAAGAACTGGAAGAGAATCTTAAGAATGAAATATATGCATTCAAAGGAAATGAGAAAAAGCGAATTACATGGGAAGGAATAGCTATATGGCCTTATTTGGGACATACTTTCAAGGGCTTGAAAAATCAGGGAAGCATAATGACGGGATCTGCTTATCCTGGAATGTGGAATCTTGAATATACACCTGGGGATATGAGCTCCATGGCTGAAGCATACACTAGAATATATATTAATACATGTCTTGACAATAAGGTCAAGGTATTAGGTGAGGTTATAGAAACTGGTAAATGTGACGGGATATTATATCATCAAAACAGAAGTTGCAAGCTTATGAGTTTTTTGAATTATGAAACAGCAGAAATGATTCATGACAAAAATGAACTTCCGTATGTAAGTTTTGATGGAGACCAGACTGATCCTAGAAATTTTGCTCCTGCGCAGTTTGATACTAGGATTCAAGCTCTTGATGAAATGATGAACCAGACTTTGGAGGTGGAATAATGAATAGAATAGAAACTATATTAAATGAATTAACAGAAATTACAAAAAATCCCACTAAGGCTGTAGAGGATTTTACAAAGAAAACAGGAAAGGGTGCCGTAGGTGTAATGCCGGTATATGCACCGGAAGAAATAATTCATGCAGCAGGATATCTGCCTGTAGGTATCTGGGGTGGACAGGGAAGTATAAAGAAAGCTAGAACTTATCTTCCTCCTTTTGCGTGTTCAATTATGCAGTCTGTAATGGAAAAACAGATAGAAGGAGCATATGATGACTTGAAAGCGGTGTTAATCTCTGTACCATGTGATACTCTTAAGTGTTTAAGTCAGAAATGGAAGGGAACTTCTCCAACAATTACATTTACTCAACCTCAAAACAGAAAGATAGAAGGTGCAAATAAATTCCTAGTTGAGGAATTTAAAATAATAAAAAACAAACTTGAAACTATTTTGGATCTTGAAATAACAGATGAAGCAATAGAAAAAAGCATAGAAATATACAATGAAAACAGAAGTGTTATGAGAGAATTTGTAAAAATTGCAGCTGAGTATCCTCATGTAATTGACCCAATAAATAGACATGCAGTAATAAAATCAAGATATTTCATGGAAAAATCACAGCATACTGCTCTGGTTAGAGAATTAAATGAAGAAATAAACAAGATTGAGAAAAAAGAATGGAAGGGTAAAAAAGTTGTGCTTACAGGTATTACAGCAGAGCCTGATGAACTTCTTGAAATATTTAAGGAATACGATATAGCAATAGCAGCGGATGATCTTGCCCAAGAATCAAAACAGTTTAGGATTGATGTTCCCAAAGGTGATGACCCATTGTATAGACTTGCAAAATGGTGGCAGGAATTTGACGGATGTTCACTTGCTACAAATGTAGACAAGCCAAGAGGACAGATGCTTATAGACATGGTAAAAGAAAACAACGCCGATGCTGTAATAATATGCATGATGAAATTCTGTGATCCAGAAGAATTTGACTATCCTATTTACTATCAGCAGCTTCAAGATGCTTCCATTAACAATCTCTATATAGAAATTGACCAGGAAACGACATCTTTTGAACAGATTAGAACAAGAATAAATAGTTTCAGTGAAATGCTTCAGGATATAGTATAAAAACTATATATAAATTGACAAATAAAAAGAACTCTCTATCCGAGGGTTCTTTTTGTAAATATACAACCGAATGAAACCGGTTATTTTTTGTTTTTTGATGCTTCTTCCTTAAGAATTGTTTCCTGTAGAGTAGTATCTATTTCCACATGATATTTATCAGAGTAACTACTGCCCCATTTATACATTGATTTCAATACAGGTAAAAAAACTTTTCCTTCATCTGTCAATGAATACTCAACCTTTGGTGGAACAACAGGATAAACTTCTCTATGTATTAGTCCATTTTCTTC
>NZ_CEZJXU010000249.1:0-3818 GCF_983023055.1 Dethiosulfatibacter sp.
CTTGAAATGTCAAGTATTGAATCGCCTCTCCACTTCATCACAAGTCTTCCAGTATTAGTAACTTTAGCAACTATTGCAGTTTCAAGATTTTCCGTATATGCCAGCTTAATAAACTCATCTACATCTTTTTCATCTACAACAACAGCCATTCTTTCCTGCGATTCCGATATTGAAAGCTCTGTTCCATCTAGACCGTCATACTTCTTAAGAACCTTGTCAAGGTTAATGTCAAGGCTGTCTGCAAGCTCTCCAATGGCAACCGAAACTCCACCGGCGCCAAAGTCGTTGCATTTCTTTATTATCTTGCTCAATTTTTCATTTCTAAAGAGTCTTTGAATCTTTCTTTCTTCAGGTGCATTTCCTTTCTGAACCTCGGATCCGCATACAAGAATCGACTCCTCGTCATGCTCCTTGGAGGAACCTGTTGCTCCACCGCATCCGTCTCTTCCTGTTCTTCCACCTACGAGTATTATTATGTCTCCAGGGTCGGATTCAAGCCTTACTACATTTTCCTTTGGTGCAGCAGCAATTACAGCTCCGATTTCCATTCGTTTTGCCCTGTAGTCATCGTGATATATTTCTTCAACCTTGCCTGTTGCAATTCCTATCTGATTTCCATATGAACTGTATCCGTGAGCAGCCTCAGTTGTAATCTTCACCTGAGGTAGTTTTCCCTGCAGAGTCTCCGACAAGTCAACAGTAGGGTCTCCGCTTCCAGTTACCCTCATTGCCTGATATACATAAGATCTTCCAGAAAGGGGATCCCTTATTGATCCTCCAAGACAAGTTGCAGCACCTCCGAAAGGTTCTATCTCTGTTGGATGGTTATGTGTCTCGTTTTTGAACATCACAAGCCATTTTTCAGTTTTCCCGTCTATGTCCGCATCAACTTCTATTGAACAGGCATTGATTTCACTTGAAACTTCAAGATCATCAAGTTTTCCAACTTTTCTCAAATGCTTCATGGCAAGAATTGCGATGTCCATTAAACATTCATCTTTATCTTCAATCCTGTCGCCGTATACTTCTTTTCTAATATTTACATATCTGTTATATGTATTTTTTATGTCCTTTGAAATGATTCCATCTTCAAATTCAATATTGTCAAATTCCGTCTGGAAAGTTGTATGTCTACAGTGATCGGACCAGTAAGTGTCTATTACCTTTAGCTCTGTAATAGTAGGATTTCTCTTTTCTTCCTCCCTGAAATACTGCTGGCAGAACAAAAGATCTTCCCTGCTCATTGCAAATCCCATTTCAACTCTGTAATTCTCAACCGCTTCTTCTGAATAATCTGTAAAACCTTCACAGACAGCAACAGCCGGAGGTTCAGGGTATATATCTTCCAACGATACTGGCATTTCCATCGCTGCTTCTCTTGAATCTACCGGATTTATATAATAGTTCTTTATTCTTTTTACATCTTCCCGACTTACATCGCCTTCTATGTCTATGATTTTAGCATATTTCACTACAGGTCTTTCTCCTGAACTAAGAATCTGGATGCACTGTGCTGCCGAGTCGGCTCTCTGGTCGTATTGTCCCGGAAGATATTCAACTCCAAAAACACTACTGCCAAGGTCTACACCATTTAGATGAACATTATCCTGATTGTTCTCTGAAAAAACAGATATGACAGCCTGATTGAAAACATCGTCTTCAATTCTGGATACATCATATCTGTTTAGGATTCTTACCTTATTAATATTATCAATTTTAAGATTTTCTGTCAGTTCCTTCATTAGATGACTGCTTTCGACATCAAAACCGGGTCTTTTTTCAACAAATACTCTTTTTACTCCACCCATAATATTCTTCTCCTTAAGCTAATTGAATGTAGTAACATAATACAAAAAAAACTGTAATATGTCAATGATTTTTAGGAATTTTTTCTTGTGAATTCCAAAATAAAGTTCGTCATGTGACGAACTTTATAATTTTTATCACATAGTATTATTTGTGGAATATTCGATTTCTCCGTTTATTACAGTCATTTCAACGGATACATCCTTTATGCCTTCAGGATCAATTTTGAAGATATTTTCTGAAAGAACTGTGAAATCTGAAAACATTCCTTTTTCAAGAACACCTTTTTTATCTTCCTCACTTGTCATTCTGGCAGAATTTACAGTATAACATTTCAATGCTTCCTTTACTGTCAATCTTTGCTCAGGCTTCCATCCATCTTCAGGCAATCCATCAAAGTCCTTTCTAGTGACTGCTGCATAAATATTTTCAAGAGGATTAGGGCTTTCAACAGGAGTATCAGTTCCAAAGGAAGGTTTTAGACTCATATCCACAAAAGTTTTCCAGTTGTATGAATATTTGGCCCTCTCAGTACCTACCCGGCTTTCAACAATCTTCCAGTCATTCACAGTAAATACAGGCTGTATATATGCTCCCACACTAAATTCTCTAAATTTATTAAACAGATCCTCATTCATTATCTGGCAATGCACGATTCCATCCATCAATTCTATTTCCTTGTTTATATTTCTAGACTTATGTATAGCATCCAGAACAATATCTATCATCTTGTCACCTATGGCGTGAACAGCTACCGGAATATTGTTTTTATGGGCAAGGTCTATAAATTCATATATCTGTTCCTCTGTGTAAGCTGATATTCCTGAATTCCCTTCGTCGTCTGAATATTCCTCATATAGAAAAGCTGTCCTTGCTCCAAGGGATCCATCTGCAAGAAGCTTAAGTGGTCCTACTCTGAATCTGTCGTCCAGATCTATGCCATGGGCTCCTCTTTCAATAAATTCCCTGAAGTTTTCAAGCTTGAAGAATAAACATTGCTCCGTAATCCTAAGCTTTAGTCTTTCTTTTTTCACAAGGTTCACATAGGCTTTAATGCTATTTTCCCAGCCTCCACCCGGGTGCTGAAGATCATCAGTCTGAACACTTGTTATTCCAAAAGCAAGTAGCTTTTTCTGAGCATTTTCTACTACTGTCATTATTTCATCAACAGAAGCACCTTCTTCCTTGTCCATAAGAAGAGATAAAGCATTTTCCTTCAATATGCCTGTAAGTCTTCCTTTTTCATCCTTTTCAACCTCTCCACCTTCAATAAAAACATCATCATCAATGTTGAAATATTCAAGTGCCTTTGAATTCACACAGGTGACATGACCACATACCCTTGTGAATATCACAGGAATCTCAGATGATATCCTGTCAAGGTCGTCTCTCGTAGGAAATCTTCTGTCCTCGAATTTTTCCTGGTTCCATCCCCTTCCAACAAGAGATCCACTGCCCACTTTTTCCCTTTCTTCAATAGAAAAGAGCCCTGCATCTACCAAATCCTCTACAGATTCTGCATTTCTCAATTCCACAAATTCAAGACTCTTCCCAAATGAATAGAGATGCATATGGGAATCGTTGAATCCCGGCACTGCAATCTTTCCTTCAAGGTCGATTTTCCTGTCTGTCTTTGGTCCGTAATTCTTCATTATTTCATCATCATAACCAAGATCCTTTATGATGCCATTTTCCACATAAATCGCTGAATATATATTGTCTTGGTTATCCATTGAATAAAACTTTCCGTTATAGAATATCCTTCTTTCAATCATTTCCGTCTTCCTTTTTTTCCTGCTTTCTATATAGAATCCAGCTGCCGCAATAACTAGTCCTGTAATCATTCCTACAGCTACAATACTACCCTGCCTCATTTCATTCATGAAAAATCCTATTA
Organism: Dethiosulfatibacter sp.; assembly: GCF_983023055.1. Taxonomy (NCBI): domain Bacteria; kingdom Bacillati; phylum Bacillota; class Tissierellia; genus Dethiosulfatibacter; species Dethiosulfatibacter sp. Next base: position 3,704 of record NZ_CEZJXU010000249.1, read on the forward strand.
GAAATGAAGTTACGAAAACAATCAATCCCGTAATCTTTATTCTTGAAATCATAAGACCTCCTGAATATCAACACTCTCCCATCCGTTTTCTGTAAGTATATTTACACATCTGCAT